>DASZXF010000792.1:0-7336 GCA_035546055.1 Ktedonobacteraceae bacterium | reverse complement strand
CTGCGCGGAGTGGGCGATTCCCTACATCGCGGACCTTCTGGGTATGACGGCTCTGCATCAAGGGCAGCGCCTGATCTCCAGTCAGCGCCGCCTGGTCGCGAATACCATTGGCTATCGTCGCCGTAAAGGCACCCTGGCGACGCTGGAACAGGTTGCCCAGGATGCTACCGGCTGGCATGTCCACATGGTGGAGTATGCCCGGCATCTCGCCGGTACACAGCATCTTGCTCATATCCAGCCCGGGCGAGGCCGCCTGGTCGATTTACGCGAGCCGGCAGCGCTGGCACAGATCGACCAGCCATTTGACCGGCTGGCGCACACCATCAGCGCTCGGCAACCCGCGCCAGTCCCGGGCGGACATGAGATGACCCTGAACAGCAGCTCGTCGCAGCGCCATCTTCCGAATAGCCTGGGACTGTTTCTCTGGCGCTTGCAAAGCTATCAGGTACTGGACGTGCCCGCGACCCCCGTCAACCGGGATGTCACCACGGGACGTTTCCTGTCGCACGGGCGTTTCCTGTTTGATCCGCTGGGGCGCGATACACAACTCTTCTCTCGGCCACGAGCAACGGAGGAGATTACCAGCAGAACAACAGAGGAGACTGTCCCGGCCCCGCTCAGTCGGGCGGCCTTTGCCAGCGATCTGCTGGAACATGCCAGCCGGTCGCCTGATGCTCGTCCGTCCTCCAGCAGATACTACGGGCCTGATCGCAGCCTGTACATCCTGGTGAACGGGGTGCCGCTTGCTCCACAGGCTCTTGTCAGCGCCGATCTAAGCCACTGGCAGGCTCCACGCGCTATAGCTGACCCGGAAAGCCGGCAGGTCGCCGTTGATGTCGTCCTGGGACGGATGCTCTTTCTCCCCGGTCGAGCGCTGGCCAGCAATGATATGGTGGAAGTCTCTTACAACTATGGTTTTAGCGCCGACCTGGGTGCCGGTCCCTACAGGCGCCCGCTGGCAGCCGCAGAAGCCTGGACGCTCGATGTGCGCGCCAGGTCGCCCATCGATACACTGACCAGGGCTCTCGCTGCCTGGGAACAGCATTGCCAGACATCCAGCAGGCCGCGCGGCACGATTCGTATTCTGGATAACGGAATCTATACGGAGCAAGATCTCACAGTTTCTCTGCCTGAAGACGGCAGGCTGACTATTCAGGCCGCGCAAGGAGTCCGCCCGGTGCTCAAAATAGCCGGCTCTCTGCGCTGCCTGGGCAGCGAGAAACAGGCCCACCTGACGCTGAACGGACTGCTCATAGACGGCCCGCTGGAAATAGCGGGCAATCTGAAGCTGGAGATCACCCACTGCACACTGATGCCAGGTGGCCTCAGAACCGCTCACGATTTGCCGCCGGCCACTCCCATTCAGGTCAGCATCGCACAGAGCATGGTAGGACCAGTTCATCTCCTGCGGGGGACCGGTACCCTGCACATTCAGGACAGCATTCTCGACCATAAACTGGTGCGGGCGCTTCCCCATCACCTGGCGGAGCACGCCCATGCTCATCACGCGCCGGAGGACGAGACAGTTTACGCCCTTTCTACGTATGCGCCGGAGCATGAAACAGGCATTGTGACCACCCTGGCTCGCGCAACCATCTTTGGCCAGGTGCGTTTACAGGAATTGGCCCGGGCCAGCGATGTGATTTTCACCGAACCTGTTTTCGTCCACAGGCGCGAGCAAGGTGCTGTCAGTTTCAGTTACGTGCCAGCGCGCTCACAAACGCCCGTCAGGCAGCACTGTCAGCCTGACCAGGCCACACTCACCGCCAGTACGCAGAGCACGCATGGACAGGAGCAGAGCCTGGCGCCAATCTTCAGTTCTGTCAGTTGCGGCGATCCAGGATACGCGCAACTCGACAATGCCTGCGCGGACCAGATACGCCGGGGGGCGTCAGACGGTATGGAGATGGGAGCCTTTCACGATCTGCTTCAGGCCCAGCGCCTGGATAATCTCAGCGCCTGCGTGGACGAGTTTTTCCCCTTTGGAGCAGATCTCACTCTGCATTACCTTACCTGATCTCGTAGTCAACGCTGTCCAGAAATGAGGAGTGGAAAGCTATGCCAGAAGGACCACAAAAAACAACCGCCGCCCAGGAAGCGCCAAAAGAGTCACAAATAAGCGCATCATCTGCATGAGCAATTGTCTAATAAAGGGCTTGACTATATCTTGACTAACGCTTGACATTCTGTTTTTCTCAATAAATACGTATAATTTTGAGGAGAACAGGCTTTGCGAGTCTGGACAGAGCAGGGAGTGAGGCCCGATTGCGCATCAGTCGTCAAACGTAAAAGGCAGACAGGGCCAGTCCCCTGCCGGAACGCGAGCCACCCCTTTCGAGGAAGAAGGGCGTAAAACAACATTTGCCGGACCCTGTGAAGAGAAAAAACTGCGACGAGGGTCTGGCCTCGGGAGTTTCCAGCGAGAATGCGGACCTGGAGATGAAGAATAGCTCAAGAGAAAGGAAAAGAGCATGGAATGTTTCATTTGTGAACAAAGCCTCGCTGAAGATGCAGAGAAATACTGGCTGGTAGAAGAAGCAGAAGACGCAGGCGAGCCTGAGACGCTGGTTGATCCTGATCCTGTGTGCTTATCATGCGCGAGAAAGATGGTTGGAAAACGTGGCCCCATGGGACAAATCGTCTTCGGATTTAAGGTCGGAGAAAGCAAGCCCGGTCCCGGCGGCCTGATCTTAAAGAAGTAATCCCTGACCATACGCATAAACTGGCGGAGAGCAAGCAAGCTGTTTACGCATTTGACCAGTGCTTGACTACAAGACGACGTTCTTTTTCAGCGCATCGTTCCTTATAGTTAGAGCAGAAGAAGATCAACCTGGCGCCCGTCTTCACTCACGATTGCTTCTCTCAAACAATCATGAGTGAAGATACCATGCAGGGATGTAAAGCTTGCCTTTCCTTTATCTGTTAGTATATACTCTCTGTTGTACAGATTATACGGATTGCGATCTTCATCCTCCAGCACGTGAAAGATCGGTTGATGCCTTTTCGGTACGTAGGTGGTAGTTTGTAGTAATCTGGCATGGAGCTTTCTCCCCTTACAAGGAAAAGCGTGTGCCGCCGGCAAGGATTTCGCTCGTGAAAAAAGCTCGTGATGCATCTCCAAACCGCATATTGAAACGCGAACGCGAAGCGCGCTGCTGGTCGCAATTAGAAGTCGCGGATCGCATTGGTACAACCGCTTTTAATGTCAGTCGTTGGGAGCGCGGAATCACCTTTCCAGGAAGTTATTTTCGCCAGCAGCTCTGCCTGATTTTTGAGAAAAGCCCCGGAGAACTGGGCTTTCTCTTGCGCGCAGAGGACGGGCTGGAGTTGCCCGAGTCGGACGAGGATCAGCATACCACAGAGGCGTTACGAGTCTCTGAGCAGACAGAAGGAGAATGCGACGAGCCTGCACCAGCAGAGGGCGCCTCACCCTCCCCTCTCGCCTCACCCGGCGGCGTCCCACCAGTCCCGCGCGAAACGCTGCCGGCGATCTGGAATGTGCCCTATCGGCGTAACCCGTTTTTTACCGGGCGCGAAGAAACATTAAAGATGCTCTATGACTCCCTCCATCCTGGTGAGCAGGCTCTGGTTCAGGCTCTGGCCATCAGCGGCTTGGGCGGAATCGGCAAAACGCAAACCGCGCTTGAGTACGCCTATCGCCACCGCCACGCCTATCAGGCTATTTTCTGGGCCAGAGCCGATACCCGCGAACTGCTGATCACCGAATTTGCCAGCATAGCAGAGCTACTGGCTCTACCAGAACAGCGCGACCAGGATCAACTGCGCGCCGTCGCGGCTGTCAAGCGCTGGCTGAGCCGGCAAACCGGCTGGTTGCTGGTATTAGATAACGCCGACGACCTGGAGATGGTGAGCGACTTCCTGCCAGAGGCTCCTGGCGGCCATATTTTGCTCACAACACGCGCGCAAAACACGGGCCAGATAGCTCAGCGCGTGCTTATGGAAAAGCTCAATACGGAAGAGAGCGTGCTGCTGCTCTTGCGCCGCGCCAAGCTGCTGGCCAGTACCACGCCCTTTGCGACTACATCTTATGACCGCTGGTCACAGGCCAGGCCAATCGCACACATTATGGACGGCTTACCACTGGCGCTTGACCAGGCAGCAGCATATATTGAAGAGACAAATTGCGGACTGAATGGTTACGCCGAGCGCTATCAGAAACGCAGAATTGCGCTGCTGAGCCGACGTGGTGGACTACGGCCCGATCACCCGGAGGCGATAGCCGCCACATGGTCCCTCTCATTTGAAAAGGTCGAACAGGCGCATCCGGCGGCGGCTGAATTGTTGCGGCTGTGTGCCTTTCTGCATCCCGATGAGATCGCGGAAGAGATGTTGATCGCGGGCACCAGCGAACTCACCCCTCGCCTGCGACTCCTGGCAACCGATCCCTTTGAGCTGGACGCCGCCATCGAGGCCTTAACGACCTTTTCCCTCCTGCAACGCGATCCAGAGCGGCAGACACTCACGCTCCATCGCCTGGTCCAGACCGTTCTCAGAGAACAGATGGATGAAGAGACGCGGCGCTCGTGGGCTGCGCGCGCGGTTCAACTCGTCGAGCGCGCCTTTCCCGCTGTCAGCTTCACGAGCTGGGAGATCTGCCAGCGCTACCTTCCACACGCCCTGACCTGTGTGGAATTCATCGAACAGCTCCATCTTATCCACCCGGCGGCGCTCAGTCTGCTCAATAAAGCCGGCTCATATCTACGCGAACGGGCACAATACCTGGAAGCCGAGCGCCTCTTAACCAACGCCCTGATGCTCAGCGAAACTACCCTGCCAGCCGATGATCCCCTGCTGGCCGAGAGCCTGAACAATCTGGGCCTGCTGGCGCACGATCAGGGCAAATATCTGCGTTCCGAAGCTCTGCTCCAACGTGCCCTGACCATCTACAAACAGGCTCTGGGACCAGAACATATCGCGGTTGCGCAATGTCTGAGCAACCAGGCAGAAAATTATCGCGTGCAGGTAAAGCCTGATCAGATGGAGGCGCTGGCCAGGGAGGCGCTGGCTATCCGCGAAAAAGCGCTGGGTTCTGAACATCCTGACGTGGCGAAAAGTCTCAATCAACTGGCGGCGCTCTATCACGGCCAGAGCAAGTATAGTCTGGCGGAACCCCTCTACCAGCGGGCGCTGGAGATTCGCCAGCGAGCGTTGGGGGCTGATCACATCGACGTGGCCGAAAGTCTCAATAACCTGGCCTACCTGTATAACGCGCTTGGTAAATACGCCCGGGCCGAGCCGCTGTATCAGCAAGCCCTGTCTTTCTGCGAGAAACACCTCGGCGCTCACCATATGTATACGGCGGGGAGCCTGGCTAACCTGGCGGAGGTCTATCGTGCCCGGGGTGAGTATACGCAGGCGGAGCAATTGCACCGGCAGGCGCTGCACATTCGCGAGCAGACCCTGGGATCGAACCATCCATCATGCGGTAAAAGCCTGAACTGGCTGGCGGAGATTTATCTTTGCCAGCACAGCTATCAGGTCTCTGAAACGCTCGCTTTACAGGCGCTAGAAATCTGGCAAAAGACCGTCGGCCAGGAACATAACTATGTGGCCATTGGCCTCGATACGCTGGCTCGTCTCCGGCGGGCGCAAGGATCGCCAGGCGTGGCTGAGCCACTGGTGGTCCGTGCCCTGGCGATCTTTCAAAAGATCTGGGGCAACGACAGCCATGTCGCGGGCAGTCTCAATACCCTGGCGGAAATCGCCTATGACCAGAAGGCGTACCAACGAGCGCAGGAGCTTCTCCAACAGGCGCTCCAGATCCAGGAAGCCTTCCTGGGGGCAGAGCATCCCGAAACGGCGCGCAGCCTGTATAACCTGGCGGTGCTGTATACCGCGCAGGATGACTACCATCAGGCCGAAGACTATCTGGCACGCTCACTGGCTATCCGCCAGCAAGCGTTCTATCCGCAGCATCCTGATCTCATCGCCACGCGGCACCGCTACGAGGATCTGCAGAAAAAGCGGGCGAACAGGGGACAACTCCTCGTGGTGGAAGAAAATCCCCAGAACTATATCTACCCTGGGGGACACAGCAAGCTCTGAGCAAACTCAACTTATAAAACGCACGTAAGTATCTAGAAAGGGATTCCAGACACTATGGCGACACGTTCTTTCGCAGATATCAGCGATTGGCAACCGGCGACGGCGTACCAGGAGATTCAGGCGATGATTCAAGACGAGGTGAATCAAGGCCTCTGGGATAACCTGGAACACATCGACACATGGTGTATGATCGCCGTCTCGCCCACGCAGGGGCTGGAGAATTCATGGGTGACGTATACGTATCATCTCATCAGCGATCATACCCAGACCGCGACCGTCATCTGGCCAGCAGGCTGGCCAGCGCCCGCAGAAAACGTCAATGGACAGCTTCCGCACCATTTTTTCTCAGCCGGAACAGCGAGCGGCTCAAGCAAGACGCCAACCTCTATTGGCGTGAGCATGGAAGCAGCATTCTATGAAACATATACCGCTCCCGCCAGGCAACCCACCTATAAAGCGGCGGGCGACTGCACTTGAGGCGCGCTTCAGCAAGCTTGACTCATCTGCTCCGCTGAGAGAGGAGCCAGGCAATCTGAGCCAGGCGAGTCCCAGGCCTCTTTGGGCAAAGAGGCCTGGGAACGAGGCAGCAAGCTCTCATTTTATCAACTTGCAGAACCTGTGTTCCGCTTCGCATAAGGGAGAGGAAGCCTCTTTTTCTCTCAATTATCCTCTGTGCTCTCCAGGAAGAGAGAAGGAGCAATCTGTATGGGAAATCATCACTCATTTCAATCCCCGGCCCGCCAGGGAACTCCCTCCACATCTCTAGCTTCCCCCGCGCGGGCATCCAGACCAGCCCCGCTTACGGCTCTGGAGAGAGCCGAACAGAGCCGTGGAGAAGGGCCAGACCTTCGTACACTCCCTCTTTCTCCTCCCGCACGCCAAAATACCACGGGCCTGCCCGACACCCTTAAAGCTGGCCTTGAGGGGCTTTCTGGTCTCTCAATGGATGAGGTGCATGTACACTACCACTCTCCCTATCCCGCTCGTTTGCGCGCCCATGCCTATACCCGGGGCACCCATATCTATATGGGACAGGGACAGGAAAAACACCTGGCGCACGAAGCCTGGCACGTGGTCCAGCAAATGCAAGGACGAGTGAAGCCAACAACGCGCGTGGCCGCGACAAAGGTCAACGATGATGAAGCCCTGGAAAGAGAAGCTGACCGCCAGGGCCAGCGAGCCAGCACCTTCCCGGCGCCAACCTTCTCAGCACACAGACATCTCTCCGGGCCACTCGCGGACCCGCAGAGCGTCACGTCTCCGCCAACCA
>DASZXF010000791.1:0-2058 GCA_035546055.1 Ktedonobacteraceae bacterium | reverse complement strand
AGCGCGATTTGAATCAAGCGTGAGGTGGCGAGATACCTCCAGAAACTGATCGGCGTTCCTGCCTCCTGCGTGCTGGCCAGGGGATGATCCTGGCTGGCAGCGGTCTGGCTGCCGTCAGGCGCGGCGTGCCGGGTTCCCCGCATCAGCGCGAGCGAGCCTGCCGAGATGAGAAAGGTTCCCGCGTCAATCGCCAGAGCCCCTGCCGAAGTGAACCCGGCGACAATCACGCCAGCAACCGATGAGCCGATCAAGTTCGCGCCCTGCATCGAGGCCATCATCAGTCCATTGCCCGCTTGCAGATCGTCTTTGCCCACCAGATCGGGCACCAGGGCCATGGAAGCGGGCGTGAAGGCTCCTCCCAGGGCACCCAGCGGCACCGCGATGGCGCAGAGTTGCCAGAGCAGCGGATGACCGCCAAAGGCCAGCGCTGCCAGGATGCCCATCAACAGCAGGCGCAGCACGTCAGCCAGCAACATCAGCCGCCGTGGGCGCAGGCGATCCGAGAGCCAGCCGCCCGCCAGCATGCACAGCGCGCGAGGAATGCCGTAAGCGGATAGCACTATGCCCAGTTCCTGCGCATTGCCGCCCGTGGTCAGGATCAGCCACGGCAGCGCCACCATATAGAGCGCATCGCCGAGAGTCGAGATAGTCTGACCACCGAAGAGCAGCGTAAAATTGCGCAGCTTAAAGAGCCGCATCATCCCTCCGGCAGCCGGTCTGGCCATATCTGGCTGCGTTGCGCCATCCAGCGCCATACTTTCCAGCGCATCATGCTGGCTGGTCATGTCGTCCGCCTGCTCTGCTCTGGCTGGTGCCAATTCCTCTGAATGAAAAGAAGTAGCCATAATAATTCCTTCCTCTTGTTTCTCTGCGGGTTCTTCCAGAAGAACCCGCACACATCGGTTCTGGTGAGCTTGCCCTGTTCCCTGGCAGAGCTATGTGAACTCTGCCAGAGAACATCCGTCTTATGCCAGGACAGTCACCTTTGCTACATCGACTTCCAGGCCTTTGAGCGCGGCATACGTGAGCTTATCCATCATCGCGCCGTCAAAGGAAATGGATTTCAGGGCGCGGTAATATTTCTTAGACCAGAGAGACCCCGAGCGGAACGACACATTTTTGAGCGTCGCGCCCCGCAACGACACATTATTCAGCGCCGCCTCGTCAAAGGTGACGCCGAGAAAGGTCTGTCCCTCCAGGCGCAGTCCGCTCAGATCGGCAGAGGTGAAGTCCACCCCGAGGAAGGTACAGCGTTCAAAGGTCGTTTTTCGCAGGTCGGTATATTTGAGGTTGACATCCGTCAGCGTGACATCGATAAATTGTGCTCCGGCCAGCCATGACTTGCTGAAGTTCGTATGCACCAGGATGGCTTCGCGAAAGTTCGCATTTGCCAGGTCAAGAGCGGAGAAGTCGCAAGCGGTCAGATTGGCGCCAACAAAGGTGGCCTCACGGACATCACTGCCTGAAAATGAGCTGCCGGTCAAATCAGCACCCGCAAAGTCAGAACCGCGCAACGCACTCCCTGTAAAATTTCCTTGATGCGCAATCACGCCTGCCAGGTCGCTCTGTGGCAGATTGCTTCCATGAAGGTTGACCACCACCTGCCGCTCCAGCGAGCGGGAGAGATGGGCGATTTCCCGGACGGTCTGCTCAATATCGCCGATACTCTCAATCGTCATACTCAAGGCGGTTTCCTCATCCTTGCCCTCGGCTCTGAGTTCACGGAAGCGCTCCTGCACATCGGCGAGCAGGTCAGCTTTTAATTCGGCAGCGCTTTTGACCCCCTCGTAGGGAGCAAACAAGCTGTTGACATAACTGGTCACTTTCTCATTCATATCAATTAATACCCTTCCTTATATAAGAGATTCTCCTGTACGCGCCTGGTGTACTTCCGGGCGTGTTTCTTGCGGTTGTACGTTGCCTTCTCTTTTTCAGCTATGCTGAAATATTCCCGCCTTCCGCCCTGGTTTGACGCTATACCTTGTCGGCCTGAGAGGAGTACGGTTCCTCGGCCCGGGGTGTTTCATCCGTTTCCAGGGAAAGAAGGCTCAGATTCAA
>DASZXF010000790.1:0-15070 GCA_035546055.1 Ktedonobacteraceae bacterium | reverse complement strand
AACCCCTCCAACGCTGCTATTTTCCCTGAAAGGGATTTCGACAAATAAAAAACATATACATTCTAAGAGTATAATACTGTATATTCTAATGTCAATATAATAAGACGCACAGGGCGACTATTTTCTGGCTGGGGATTTTTTTATGAATCGTTCCAAAATAGAAGGATTTTTTTGTCAGGAGCGTATGACTCAGCAAAAGTACTGCCGCGTGTATGATTTGAGCGGATCTTGATACGTTTGTGGTACGCTCTGGTATCATCCTGTTTCACTGTTTTTCAGTGAGAAACTCCAGGGCGCGTGGGGAGGCCAGGAGGTGCCCTGTGAAAAAACTCACTCTTCGTCTGTTATTTCGACCGCTTGTGAATCGTTGTCGATTTTGATACACTTGGCCCAATAATGCATGACATGTGAGCAGAGTAGAGGTTACATACAGTGAATATCAGTGGAAGTATTCGCAGGCTGACCAATATCTTCTTGATATTGTTTGTCGCCTTGAGCGCGGGACTGGTCTACTGGCAGGTGATTGTCGCCCATCAGGTGGCGGCCAACCCCTATCTGACCTATACGCGCAACTGTACCAGCGATAAAGCGCCCATTCGGGGCAACATTTACGATAGTAAAGGGGTGCTGCTGGCCTATTCTAAGCCGAGCAACCTTCCCAATCTCTGCGGCTACCAGCGCGTTTATACGGACGCGGCCAAGGGATTGGAGGGCTTGATCGGGTATTATATCAGCCCGCTTTTTGGGAGCACCGGTATTGAAAAAGAATACAACGATTATCTGAATGGCACGAATGGCGTGACAGGTCTGGATAATACGGTGGACCAGGTTCTCCACGTTCCTCCGCGCGGAGATGATATCTACCTGACGGTTGATTCGCGCATCGAAAAGATCCTGGTGAAGAATTTTCCCACTGAGGCGCCCATCGATAACTTCTATACCTATAAGACTGATCGCGGCTCTATCATTGTCTCTGATCCGACGACGGGCGCGATTCTGGGTATTCTGAGCGAGCCGGGCTATGACGCGAACTGCGTGGTTCACTGCACGCTGGACCAGTTGCGCAAGGATTTTATGGCGAAAGGCTATGATAAGCTGATCCATTGTACATCTCCCTGCACGAATGGTCAGTTCCAGGAGGCGCTGAAGGGCATTGGACAGGATTCCGAGTGCGAAGAAAATTCGGACTGCAATCTGATTTACCTGAAGTACCTGAACTCTGATCCCAAGCAACCGCTGATCTTCCGGCCTACCCAGGACTGCTATCCACCCGGTTCGACCTTTAAGACAGTGACGCTGATGGCAGCGCTGGATTCGGGTTCGCTGGGCCTGTACGATGAGATTTTCTATAACGATCCCAAGGAGCATCCATATCCAGAACATTTGCAGGCCGAGGGGCCGATCAAGATTGGTTCAGGAGACGATAGCCAGGTCTTCCAGCCTTCGATCTCGAATATTCTGGGCTATACCTACCATTTCCCGGTGAGCCTGGCCTATGGCTTCTCCCATTCTGATAACATCATTTTCGCCGAGGCTGGCATTAAGGTGGGAGCCGATACCTGGCTCAAGTACAATCGCGATCTCTATGTGGGTCAGAAGATTCCTTTCGATCTGCCGGTGAAGGTGAGTACGGTGACACCCCAGCCGCAGAGCGGTCTGTGCGCCAATACGCCTCCCAAGGAGACGGCACTGAATATGCGCAACCTGGCCTCGAATGCCTTTGGACAGGGCGTGGACTTCGTGACGCCTCTGCAAATGTCCCTGGTGGACAATGTGGCGGCGAACGATGGCAAGCTGATGCGTCCGGCGGTGATTCAGAAGATTATTGATCCGAAAAATGGCTCGGTTCTGCAGTCGTTCTCGCCGCAATTGCTGCGCCAGGTGATTTCGGCCACAGCGGCCCAGCAGGTGCGCGACGCCATGTACGGCGTGACGGCGTGTGGTTCCGGCTCACTCTCCGTCGTCCAGTTGAGCTATCCCTATACGCCGTGGGCGGTCATTGGCAAGACCGGTACGGCCCAGGTTCCGCAGACCGATCCCAACAAGGTGATCCCTGGCGACTCCTGGTTCATTACCGCCGCGCCTTATACCTACCAGTCGAACAGCATTCCTCCCATCACAATTACGGCGATGAAGGAAAACGGCGGTGAGGGCGCCTATGCCAACGGTCCGATGCTGCGCGATATCTACGCGAGCATTTTTAAGGATGTGCTGACCAATGTGAAGGCGCCTCCTGCGCCAGATCAGAATTTCTGCGTGGCTAACAAGTTCCTGCAGAATCCGTAGACGATAGATCGGACGTAAACGCTCAATCAGAACCAGGGCAAGAGCGCCCTCACTCGCCTGATAGCGAATGAGGGCGCTCTTACTGTCTATTTGTCTATTAGCTACGCGCTTACCACTGGCGAATGACGAGATGGCCCAGGGCCACGGCCTGGACGATATCCGCTCGACTGACAATGCCTACCACCCGACCAGCCTGGACGACCGGTACGCGTTTGATCCGGCGCTCGGTCAAAAGCGTGGCGATCTCGCTGACGGGGGTATCCTCCTCGACGATGACTAAATTACGCGACATCACATCAGCTACACTGCGCTCATCGCGCTCGATGTTCCTGATAATATCCGCCTCTGTAATGATACCAATGATCTGACGATGCTCATCAACCACGGGAACGCCACTGATTCGTTCTCGATACAGCAGTTGAGCGACTTCCTGTACGCTGGCCTGGGGAGTGGTCGTGTGAACTCTACGGGTCATAATGTCGCTGGCAATCATCCTGCACGCTCCTTTGAGTGCTGTAATGGGTCAAACGCATTGCGGGTGAACGTGACAAAGCTCGTATAGTTGACGATGCACCTATCATATCATATTCCGCTCCTGTCTGGGATCTCCGCCAGAAGCCCGCGCCTGTGTGCCACAAAATGTCTGAGCTTTCCGTTTATTCGAGGGCAGAGTTCTGTCATAAGGGAGTGTGTCTTGAGTATTCTACAACCACGAACACCCGCGCAAATTCGTACAGATGCGCTCAAAATGGGTCTGAAAAAGGCCCAAAGCGGCTGCCCTGACTGCGCCGAGAAGTATTTTGCTCTGGCCAGGCAACATGGGGCCAGCGAACAGGAGATTCAGCAGTTGCTCGAACAGGCCACCGGTCTGCGCCAGAAGGGACTAAATCGACGAGAGTTAATCAAGTATGCGGTGGTTGGAGCCAGCGGGCTGGCGGTGACGACGGCGGTTATCCTTTCGCTGGAGTCGCATATCCCGGCTCAGGCTTCGACTGCTTTCTTCGGGCTGGATTCGAATACGACGATTTGCTGCGAGATGCCGCTGCATTTTTACGTTGGTCGCATGGGCTATGGCGTCTACCCCGATTCGTCGTATTACGCGTTTAACACGGCTATGGCGCGCAAAGTCGGCCATACCAATACGTTCGGCTACTGGGGCGTGCAGGGACCGGGTGCGAATGCTGGCTATAGTTCTTCGTACAACTGGGGAGTGGCTCAGGGAAAGGCGGCCTGGGCGGCCTGGAATGGCACATTCGTTGGCGCGGATTATGTCGGCGGTTATACGGTCTTCGGCGATGTGGAGGCAGGTTTCGGCGGCTGGGGTACGAACAGAGCGGCCAATCAGGCGGTGATCAATGGCTTTTTGAGCGAGTTGTTCGCGCTCACGCCTCACATGGTCTGGCCGGGTCTGTATGTCAGTCCGTACTTCTGGAATACTTACCTGGGCGGCAACAGCTTTGTGCCCACGACCTCGTTTGTGCTCTGGATCTGTGGCGTGCATGAATGCGCGGTGTGCGGCCCCTGTAATGAAGCCTGCACAAGCACCGTTTCCGATGCTCAGCAGGTTTACTTTAACAGTGTGCGCTCGGTCAAGGTGGGTGGACAGAATCCTATTCTCTGGCAATACTGGCTGACCAATCCGGGCTGCGATAATTCTGGCTGTGGAGATTGGAATATCTCCAGCCAGTTGACACGCTCGCTCAAACCGACGCACTGAGCGGTCTTTACCGCTCGCTTTCCGCTCTATGCGAGAAGGAATAAGGTCATGGAAAGCGCTCTACACTATCAATGGCAACAACTCAAGCCCGGCGCTCAGCCTCCTTCATACCGGGGGAGTAATCTGGTTTTCGATAAGAAGCGCCAGCAGGGCGTACTGGTTGCGCAGGGCGAAACCTGGCTCTGGGATGGCTCAACCTGGCACAAGGCGCTGAGCCGCAGCAATCCTCCGGCGCGCAATACAACCCACCTGGTCTACGATGTAGTGACGGAGTGCGTGCTCCTTTTTGGAGGTATTGGCCTCGATGGGACGCCTTTGCACGATGTCTGGCTCTGGAATGGCCAGACCTGGACGGAACAGCATCCCGCGCAGTACCCTTTGCCGCTGGGAGACGCGGCCATGGCCTGCGACGCGGGCCGACAGCAGGTCGTGCTTTTCGGTGGTCTGACCGGCTTTGATGGCTCGAACGGCTCAAACCGCGTGGGGACGTTTTCGCAGACGACCTGGGTCTGGAATGGCTCGACCTGGAACGAGCTGAGCGGCCCTGACGCTCCACCTGCCCGCGCGGGAGGTCTGCTGGTGTATGATGAGCAGCGTCAGTACCTGCTGTTGTGCGGCGGACATGGCGCGGCGGGCTATCTGCAAGATCAGTGGCTCTGGCAGGGCGATGGCTGGCGGCAGATTTTCCCGGTCACGCTGCCGCCAGCTCAGGCACGCTATCGGGGCATTTTTCACGAGCGCTTACAACAGATTGTGCTCATGGCAGAAGTGCTGGAAAATGTAGCCGCGCGCCAGCGCGTGTATCAAACCTGGACCTGGGATGGCACAAACTGGTCACAATATGCCCCCGCGCAAACGCTTCCCGGCAGCGTTGAGGGCTTTGCGTATGATACTCTTCATCAGACTGCCGTGGCCTGCCTGGTGACAGGCGGCAAGGCGCAACTGGCCGATAAGCAGACCAGCGCGGGCGCGGCTCTGCCCGCGCTGGCAGCTCCTACACTGGCCAGCGAAACCTGGGTCTGGTGATGAGCAGTGAAGAAGGGGGAGGATTGCTATGAAAAAGTGGTTTGACTGGCGCAACTGGTCTGCTTCCATACCGCGCCTGATCCAGCCAGCCTCGGCACAGATGCGCAGGGGACTGTTGACGGGCTTTCTCGGTCTACTTGCGCTGCTGCTGGTCGGCGGCTGGATCACACTGGCGCACCGGGCTTATCCGGCCTCTCCCTCCGGTGCCGCCGCTTCCTCCGCTGTCGTCCGGGTGGCACCGCCACGCAGAGACAGCAGCCTGGTCTACGATCCCCTTCATCACATCGTTCTTCTCTTCGGTGGCTCACTTCTTCCCAATGGCGGTCTGACAAACGAGACCTGGAGCTGGAATGGCTCCTCCTGGCAACAGCAGCATCCACTGACCTCGCCACCAGCTCTGCCAGGCAGCATGGTCTATGACGCCGCCAGCCGACAGGTAATCCTCTTTCTACAGGGCAACGCAGGAGGCGGTCAGGTCGCGAACCAGATGTGGACCTGGGACGGAAGCAACTGGCACCGTCTGCAAGCAGGGCTGATGCCGGATGTGCTCAGCCCCGGTCTGGTCTATGACGCGGCGCGCGGACAGGTGCTCCTTTTTGGCGTTGAAGCCCCGGCGACCAGCGCGCCACAGAGACCGCAGATCAGCGCGACCTGGACCTGGAACGGCTCCGCCTGGCACAGGCTGTATCCGCTCACCTCGCCGGCAGCGCGTACCGGTGCCGCTCTGGCCTACGATGGTACCCGCCAGCAGGTTGTGCTCTACGGTGGCGTGACCGCGCAAGGACTTTCCAGCGAAACCTGGACCTGGAACGGTTCCGCCTGGCAAGAGCTGTCCACCAGGCAGACGCCCACGCCGCGCCAGCATGGATTGCTCGTTTACGATAGCGCCGCCCGGCAACTGCTCCTCTTCGGCGGCCTCGACGCGCAGGGTTTGCAGTCCGTTCCCGGCGCCACCTGGCTGCTGGAAAACACCGGCTGGATACGAGTAAACAACGCCGGCGCCCCCACCGACCTCTACGCCAGCGCCACCTATGACGACGCCACCCGCACAGTGCTGGTCTACACCGCTCATGGCTCCCTTTCCAAGGACGCCACGCCAGATACCGCCCCCCCGGTCAGCCAGACCTGGAGCTGGAATGGCTCCGCCTGGAAGCTCCTTTCCTGAGCGTCAGATTGAGAAAAATACTCAAGAGCTTGCCCAGACTCAACCAAATAGCTATAATGTGCTCCAGAGGATGCCAGAGATTCCATCCGCGCACATCTATTTTCGCGAAAACCGTAGCAGGCTTACCACACGGGAGAACGTCTGGAGAGCAGCGCAGGGCGTTGCAAAGCGCTGGAAGTTGCTGTTCCAGAACGGAGAGCGTTCATTATCCCCACGTTTTGCGGCCATTCACCGCAGTAACTAGCAGAGATGAGGTTAAAAGGCATTGGAACGACGAGAAAGAGGGTCACATCTAGCGCGCGAGATTGTCGAGATCATAGCTCTGACAATTTTGATTTTTCTGGCTATCCGTTTTACTGTTCAAAATTATCAGATCAGCGGCCCTAGCATGGAAAATAACCTGCACACCGGCCAGTTTGTCCTGGTAAACAAGCTGGCCTACCTCTTCCATCAGCCGGAACGAGGAGATGTCATCGTCTTGCATCAGCCGGACCAGCCTGACCGCGATCTGATTAAACGTGTGATCGGTCTGCCGGGAGACACAATTGTGCTGACCAGCAACAGCGTCACCATCGATGGAGTCAAGCTCAACGAGCCATACGTCACTCAGGAGGTCAACCCCGGTCCATCGGCCACCACCACGCGCACAGTGCCACCCGGCGAGTTCTTTGTCATGGGTGACAACCGGCCTGTCAGCGAAGATTCTCGCTACTTTGGTTTCGTACCCAAAGATTACATCGTTGGCAAAGCCATGCTGGTCTACTGGCCGCTTAATCAGTGGCAATTGCTGAATACGTATCCATCGGTCTTCTCGCAGATTAAGTAAAGGAGCCAGTCGTTATGCGCGATCAGGAGCAAGAATATCCAAAGCATCAGCCAGGACGCGGGATGCACAATCATCACGATCCCTTTGAGATTCAGGAAGAGGGCGAATTAGAAGAAGCCCCTAAACACAGTTCAATGCACCAGCGTGAAATCGCAACTACCCCGGAGTTGCCGCACGCACGCGGGCGCAAAGCGTTGCTGGCCGGGCTGATCGCGGGCATCATCTACGAAGCGTCTCGCATAACGATTACATTGGTGAATGCCGACCTTTACCGCAAAGGCGCGACCTATACACTGACCGAAATGCCGGCTGGCCTGGCCGCGACCCTGAGCGGTCTGGGCTTTCTGGGCTATGCCATCGCTGTCGTCGCCTTCTTTCTCGTGGGCCTGATCATCGGGCGCGTCTCCGTCCATCGGCGCTGGGCCTTTATTGGTGGCCTGGTGGGCGGTCTGTTCTGCTGCGTGGTCGGCTCGATCCTCCAGCAGATTCCCTCCTGGCCCAGCGCGACTCACACCGGCTTTAGCGGCGGGATAGCCGGCATCAGCGGCGGCTTCGCCGTGCTGATCATCTATTCGCTCCTCGGCAGCATTGCCATGGGCCTGATCTGTCTGCTGGGCGCCTGGCTGACCACGCGCCGCCATCCCTACTACGTGGGGTACGCAGGCTAAGCAAAAAGCGGCAAAAGAGCGAGCCGGATGTTGATCCGACTCGCTCTTTTTCTACGTGAAGAAATGGCCTAGTCAACCGTCACTGACTGCATGACATCGCCAACGCGAATGTTACGCACAACATCCATCCCGGAGACGGTATCGCCGAAAATGGTGTAGTTGGGCGGCAACGTGGGCTGGTCCTCCAGACAAATGAAGAACTGGCTCCCGTTGGTATTGGGACCCGCGTTGGCCATAGCTACGGTGCCCGCGCGATAGGGACGCTTGACCGGCTCATCCTTAAAGCGATAGCCGGGGCCACCCGTGCCATTCCCGCTGGGATCGCCACCCTGGATGACAAAACCCGGTACAACACGGTGGAAGGTCACGCCATCATAAAACCCATCGCGCGCCAGAGTCACAAAATTGTTGACCGTGATAGGCGCCTCTGCCGGATTCAGTTCCAGCTTGATATCGCCTTTGTTCGTTTTAATCAACACCTTGTAGGTGCGATTCGTCTCAATTTGCATCTCCGGTGGCTTGCTATATTGCTTGGCCATCAGTAATATCCTTTCTAACTACCACTCTAATCCTGAGCTAACTTTGTCTCAGGATTATTCGTCACCACTATAACCCGAATTACGGTTTCTCCGCAACCACGGTCACGTAATTCAACGTATCGGGCGTGACGTTCGTAGACGAAGGATTATCGGTGCTCGGTCCCTTGATCTGCAAGAGGATGTTCATCCCCATGGTGACATGCCCGAAGAGATTGTAGTTCTTCTGCAGCTTGCTGCTATCGTTGGCGGTGCAGATGAAAAACTGGCTGCCATTGGTGTTCTTGCCACTGTTGGCCATCGCCACGCAGCCCTGCTGATATTCACCCTTGACCGGCTCATCGTCGAAGGTATAGCCGGGACCACCATCGTCTCCTGCGGCAGTGCTACCGGAGGGGCTGCCGGTCTGGACCACGAAGTTCGGCTCAACGCGATAGAACTTCATGCCATCATAGAAATGATTCTGCGCCAGGAACACGAAGTTGTTCACTGTATTGGGGGCATCTTTGGGATCAAGTTCCAGCACGACCAGACCCCGGTTGGTGTTCAGACCAACACAGTAGACCTTGCTGGTATCAATGCTCATGGCAGGAGCGCTGTCATACTTGTGCTTGATCGCGTTGAACGCATCCGTCGTCGGGGGCGCGGCGGTATTGGTCAACTGTTTCACTACGGAGCTTTCATTACAAACGGAATTGTTGACGAACACCGCCGGGGTGGCAGTGGGCGTTACCTTGGCCGCCGCCTTCTTCGCGGGCGCCGGTAGCGCAAAGGGGCCGGTGTGGGTGAAGTACAGCGTCCCAATACTGCCCGCGATAATAAACACAATAATGACGACTAACCAGGGATAGCGCCCTATGCCCCGTGCGGCTCGTTTGTCTCTCCCAGAGGGGCGCGCTGGCGCCTTGACTTCTAACCTGGGGAGTTCAGTCGCGTGAGCTTTGGCAATCTTGGCCGCGCGTTTCGTGGCGGCTCGCTTTGTCGTTTTCGGCATGGATGGTCTAATAACTGCCTTTCAAAGATGTATTCAAACCAGTTGATTGCGGTGAAAACACCACGCACCGCACGGGAATCATCCCAAATCTGCGCCTTATAATAACCCCGCTCGCTTATTACGGTCAAGCCCTCTTCTTTTCTCTCCCATCAATCCTGGCGCCCACCGTTGACGTTCTTTCACTACCTGGCCCGATAGTCCACTCTTCCCATACAAAGGAAGTGTTTAAAAGTCGAGATTTACGAATTTGCCAGATCTTTTTGGTGGATAAGTCTGTGGATAAGTCTGTGGATAGATGGGGAAAACTGCCCTTTTGCGGTGGATAAGTCGGGGAAAAGTCTGATTTCCCCTGCCTCTCGCACCTTTTGCAGGCCAGGTTATCCACATTTCCACATCGCGTAAACACCGCTTGCTATTTGCATTTGCCATGACGATTCGCTACACTGATTAGGCGCACAAAAGTATTGCCCACGCCGGGCTTTCTGTCCCCAAAAAAGGGAAAAATCGGCAAACGAGAGAGCTTTCGTTCCGGCGGCAATTTTTGTAATTGAACTTTTGTGCTATAATCGCCTTACAGAGAGAGCATCCCGTGTCCGTGATGGCGTCTGTCACCAGAGCGGAACGGCGTGAGCTGTATGTTACGGAGTCAAGGATCGTGGAAAAGCTGCTGCCACAAAATATCGAGGCCGAATGCGGTGTCCTGGGGAGCATTATTATTGACCCGGAGGCTATCGTGCAGGTATCAGATTTTCTCCGCCCGGAAGACTTCTACCGCGATGCTCACCGCACCATCTACGAGGTTATTCTGCATCTCTACCAGAGCAGCGAACCGGCTGATTTCATCACGATCTGCGATGAACTGGAGCGCCGGGGCCGCCTGGAGGATGTCGGCGGCGCGAGTTATATCACGTCTCTGATCAATCAGGTGCCGACCAGCGGCAATGTGGAATACTACGGGCATATCGTGGAACGCACAGCCACCCTGCGCCGCCTGATCCACGCCGCCGGCCAGATTGCCGCCGTGGCTTACGAAGAGGCCGATGCCGATGTGGCGCTCGATAAAGCCGAGAAACTGATCTTCGACATCAGCCAGCGCCATACGCGCTCAGATTTCTCTTCGATGGAGGAGATTCTGGCCGATTACATGACCAGGCTGGAGCAACTTAATGCCCGGCGCGGCACCATCGTTGGCGTGCCTACCGGCTTTACCGACCTGGACCGTCTCACCGGCGGCCTGCAACGCTCTGACCTGATCATCCTGGCCGCGAGGCCTGGCATGGGCAAAACAAGCCTGTCCTTGAGCCTGGCTCATAACACCGCGCTCAAGTACAAAAACTCGGTCGCGGTTTTCAGTCTGGAAATGAGCAAGGAGCAGCTAGTGCAACGCCTGCTCTCCATGGACGCCGGGATAGATCAGCAGCGCCTGCGTACTGGCTGGATTGAGGAGGACGAGTGGGAACGTATTGTCTATGCCAGCGACAAACTTGCCGAAGCCAATATCTGGATCGACGACACCGCCGGCATTTCCACCATGGAAATGCGCAGCAAAGCCCGCCGCTTACAGGCGGAGCATGGCATCGATCTGATTATCGTGGATTACTTACAGCTCATGCAGGCCCGCGCCGATGGACGCAGCGAAAACCGCGTTCAGGAAGTCGCTGAGATCAGCCGCAACCTGAAAGGTCTGGCCCGTGAACTGAATGTGCCGGTCATTGCGCTTTCCCAGTTGTCGCGTTCAGTCGAAGGCCGCACATCAAAGGTGCCGCAGCTCTCTGATCTGCGTGAAAGCGGCTGCATTACCGGTGACAGCCTGGTTTACTTACCCGATGCCGGGATTAGCAAGCCCATTGAGCAGCTGGTCGGGAAAACTGGCTTTCGTGTGCTGGCTTTGAATACGGAAACCAGGAAATTGGAGCGGCGCGCAGTCACCAATGTCTTCGCCTCCGGGCGCAAGCGAGTGTATAGCCTGACCACAGATCTGGGCCGCATCATTCGCGCCACGGCGAATCACCAATTTTTGACCATCAACGGCTGGCAACGTCTGGATAAATTAGCGCCTGGAATGCATCTGGCACTTCCCCGCCATTTATCTACGTCAGAGCTGACCGACAAAGAGAGAAGCGTAGGTGACGCAGTTCCTTCTAAGCAGAACGTGAGTCGCGAGCGGACTTCTCGTCTGGCGGTTGCGGCGATAGGCGCGGAAATTGCCCATCTGGCGCACAGTGATGTGTACTGGGATCGCATAAAAACCATAGAAGTTGAGGGAGAAGAAGAGGTCTACGACTTAACGGTTGACGAATTGCACAATTTTGTGGCGAACGACATTATCATTCATAATTCAATCGAGCAAGACGCAGATATTGTGATGTTTATTTACCGCGACGACGTGTACAATCAGGAGTCTGAGCGCAAAAATATCGCGGATTTAATTGTGGCCAAGCACAGGAACGGGCCGGTCGGGGAGGTCAGCCTGTATTTCCAGGCCAGTCAGACGCGCTTCAGAGATCTGGAAGTGACGCCAGCGGAAGAATAAAGCAGGACGTTATTTGTCATGACAGGATTTACCGGATTTCCATCGGGAAAGAATCCCTTTGTTCCGGTGCCAGAGGTCTTTTTCACGGTTTTATTGCCGGAAATCGAGGATACGGCTGAGCTCAAAGTGACGCTGCACCTTTTCTGGCTGCTGGCACAGAAACAGGGTAATCCGCGCTGTGTCAGCGACCGTGAATTGCTGGCCGACCGGGTGTTGCTGCATGGGCTCAGGCGGCAGGGCGATCCACGTCCCGCTGAAGAGCGCCTGCGCCACGGTCTGGAGCAAGCCCTGGTACGCGGAACGCTGTTGCGTATACACTTAAAATTATTAAGTGAACGAAGTGGTGAAGAAGAGGTGATAAGCTGGTACTTTTTTAATACGGCGCGCAGCCGAAAAATTGTTAAAGAACTCCAGGGCGCCGAGATGGTGCCTGCCAGCCTGCTGACCAAAGATGAGCAGGTCGCGCAGGAAGTCGGCGTGGGAGCGGCTCACTACACAACAGGCGCGGTCTCGAATGGTCGTCAGGAGAAGGCTCGCGTCCAGGTTCAGGTCGAACAGCCAAATATCTTTGTCTTATATGAACAGAATATTGGTTTGCTCACACCAATGATCGCCAGTCAACTAGAAGATGCGGCTGACCACTATCCCGCTGACTGGATAGAGGCAGCTTTTAGTGAAGCAGTGCAGCGGAATAAGCGCAATTGGAAGTATATTCATGCTATTTTGCGACGCTGGGAAACGGAAGGCCGACAAGCATGGAACGCCTGAATAATATTATGCGTGGCACGCCAGGACCGCACCAGGTCGCGCGCCAGCGCCTCCCACAACAACCAACGGCGCAGGGGCAGCGTCCTCTGCCTGAGCAGAGCGGACGCCTGAGCGGTGCCAATCGCACCCTCGGCACCTATCGCTCATATTCCGCGCTCCCCCCGCGCGTGCCCGCTGAGCAGGACAGCACCTGGGAAGATCCCACACCGTCTTCGCCACGTCCGCTCAAACGTACCCATTATGGGTATGGAAGCAGCACACCGCGCGGCTCGCGTCTGCCGCATCCAACTCGCTACGTGGAACCCCCGCAGGGAGATTACTACGAAGACGACGAGCGCGCCCATGTGGTACCAGCGGATGTTCAGGACGAATGGAGCGACGACACCGGCGGCATGCGCTACGGAGATTGGGAAAGCGCGTCAGGCTATCACTATACCTCCGAGTATGAAGACGAGGAAGATTACGCGCCTCCGGTTGTCCGCCCGCGCGACACCAATCCCGCTGTGCGTTCGCCCTCGCAGGAGCTCAGTCCGGCGACCGAACGCGCCCAGCGACTTGCCCAGTTGTACGGCAAAGGCGATCCGCTGGCGACCCGCGAACTGTATCGCGTCTCGGCTGATGGCGCATCTGGCGCTGTGACGCGCGATTCACGCGATGCTCGCTTGCCTGTGCCCGCCGAGCATCCACAGGTTGCCCCCGCGCAGCCAGGACCGCCTATGCCTCAGCGCACCACACAGCCGCTCAAGCCGCAGCAGGTGGCTCGCCTGCATAGCGAAATGCAGCAGCGCGCCCTGCGCACACCACCGCAGCAAACGCTACCGGAGACGCCGCGCGTCAGCAGCGCCGAATTTACGATTACGGTCAGCAGCGCGGCCAGCACCTGTCCCATCTGCAAGGGCGCGGGCTTTTTGCGCAATGATGTACCTTTCGGCCATCCACAGTTTGGCAAGGCTATCGCCTGCAAGTGCAAAGAGCAGGAGCGCAAACGCAAGCGCCGCCAGCAGTTGCAGGAGATCTCCAACCTGGGAGCCTTCGCCAGCAAGCGCTTTAACACGTTCAATCCGCGTATTCCCGGTCTGCAAGAAGCCTTCCAGGTTTCGACTGAATTCGCCAAAGCGCCGGATGGCTGGCTGCTGCTGGTCGGTCCCAATGGCTGCGGCAAAACGCACCTGGCCGCCGCCATCGCCAATGATTGCCTGGAAAAAGGGGCAGTCGTGCTTTTTGCCACCGTACCGGATCTGCTGGACCATCTGCGCGCGGCCTTCGCACCGGATTCCACAGAGGTCTTCGATCAGCTTTTCGCCCGCATGCGCGAGGCCGAATTGCTGGTGCTGGATGATCTGGGCGCGCAACAGAGCTCTCCCTGGGCCAATGAGAAACTCTTCCAGTTGCTCAACTATCGCTACAACTCCGAGTTTCCTACGGTCATCACCGCCAATCCCAGGGGACTGCAGTCCACCGACGACCGCATTCGCTCGCGCCTGAGTGATATCAGCCTGGTCGCTACCGTCAACCTGGAAAGAGCACGCGACTATCGTCCGAATAATCCTCATCGCGGATGAGGAGGATTAGATTTTTGAGGATGGCTCTTTGTCAAAGCCATCCTCATTTGCTACATGTACTTCTTTAATCAACGACCGCCATCATCCAGGAAACCTTTTTGGGAAAGAGCGCTCTGAGCAGCAGATCTGCCTGGCCCGCCGCCTGCACATCGGGAAAGGCCGCGCGCAGCTCATCCAGGCTGCGATAGCCAAAGAGCAGTTGCAGGAAGACCAGCGGCGGACACTGCACATCGAAATTATTTTTATAAAGAGGAGCACGCCAGGGTTCAAGCTGCGTCAGGCGCCCCCGCTCAAAAACCAGGCGCAGACCGCTGCGGTACAGGTCCAGTTTAAGCTCGCCGCTGTAATGCGCCGCCGGCGAAGCAGCCAGGCGCTTTTCCAGAACCGGCGCAATTAGCCGCAAAAACGCGAGCAGATCAGGCACGCGCACGTACCAGGCATACGGCGCCTCTACCAGGGGAGCGATCTGCTGGCTCAGCACTTCGTAGATGGGATGAGCACCGCGCAGAACGAAGCTGATGCCGCGCAGGTGTTCTGCCTCCGGGTTCATAGCCGGAATCTGCTCGCCATAACGCTGCAAAGCGCGTAGAAGCGGAAAAAGCACCTCCTGCCAGTTGACAGTGGGCGCGATATCCACCGCCCAGACGGGCAACTCTTTTTCCCAACGTCTCGTCGCTACAATCAGGTAGCCCTGAATCGTGCCCGCCGCGTCCACCAGCAGGCGCGCACACGCCTGCTTGCCGGTCAGATTGGGATTGGGGCTTTCCGCCAGTTGATAGCGCCAGAAGCTCTCTGGAACCTGCGGCCAGACCATGCTCTCCGCCCGCCGCCGATTGTACAGTTCCATGATACGAGGAATATCCTCCGCTGTCGCGGCGCGCAGCGTATAAGGCTCGGGCGTCCCCTCCGGTATGGACGGCACGCGATCCAGGTAAGCCACGCGGCGCCCCTCCAGTTCAAGCGCGTACTCGTAGCCAAACTGGCGATAA
>DASZXF010000789.1:0-9581 GCA_035546055.1 Ktedonobacteraceae bacterium | reverse complement strand
TGCCTGCACCCATCGCCACGATCACGCCTGCTGCACTGTATGCGGAGCTTTGCTCGATGTGCCGGTGGAGATTCATATGTCGCGGGCGGAGCTGGAGAAGGCTGCGCTGGCCACTGGTCTTGAGATGGGTTCGCATGAAGTACGTATTTACGGTCGCTGCCAGGACTGCCAGAAGCAGACGCGGACGGCTCAGACCTCGTCATGAAGATGACACGCCGCGCAGCGGTAGAGGCTTCTACAGTAGAGATATTTCTCGCACGGTGGATCGGCCATGCGCCGGGTGAGAAGCAAAGGATAGATACCATGGGCACAGAAAAAAATGGTGAGAAGATGACTGACACGGGCAATGGTGTGGCTGGACAGGTTAAGGAGGCTCTGCCGCTGCAGGAGTCCACAAAAAGGGACTTGATCGCGGCGCTGAACCAGAACTGGCAGCGCGAGGTTGAGGGGATGCGCACTTACCGCGACCTGGCGGCACGCGAGAAGGATCAGGGACGGCGCAATGTTCTGCTGAAGCTGGCGGAGGCGGAGGAGCGCCACGCGCAGAAGTGGGAGCGTAAGCTGGCCGAACTGGGTGCGCCGGCTCCCCGGGAAAAGCGCACTCCGGGCATGCGCCTCAAGAACTGGACCCGCCGTCAACTGGGCACGGAGGCAGCGCTGCGCCATATGGAGGGCGAAGAAGATCGTGATATCGCGCGCTACGAGTCCCAGGCCCGCGCGCTGAACGATGCCGAGGCTCAAAATATGCTGCGCGAGGTGCGCCGCGAAGAGGAGGGTCACGGACGCGTCATTCGTGAAATCATCAAGCCGATAGGCACACAGGGTATGCTTGATGTCATCCTGCGCCGCGAGCGCTGGCACAAACGCGGCGGTGGCTGGCTGGGAGACGCTATTTACGGCGCAAACGACGGTCTGGGCGCGGTCTTTGGTATCGTCAGCGGTGTCGCCGGCGCGACCGGCTCGGCCAGCCACATTGTACTCATCAGCGGTCTGGCGGGCATGCTGGCCAGCGCGCTCTCCATGGGTTCAGGCGCGTACCTGGCCACCAAAAGCGAGCGCGAGGTCTACGAGGCCGAAATCGACCGCGAGCGCGGCGAAATCGAGGAAGATCCCGAGGAAGAACGCGAAGAACTCTCGCTGATGTACCAGCTCAAAGGCTTCAGCGAAGACGAGGCCAATCTGCTCGCCACGCGCCTGTCCGAACAGCCAGAGCAGTTCTTGCGCACCCTGGCCCACGAAGAACTCGGCCTCTCCGAAGAGAGTTTTCCCAATCCCTGGACCTCCGCTCTCTCGGCCATGCTCTCAACCGCCATCGGCGCGTTTATTCCGATCATTCCATTCTTCTTTATGAGCGGCGTCCCGGCCATTCTCGCCGCCGCCGGCATCAGTCTGGTAGCGCACTTCCTGGTGGGAGCCGCCAAAACCCTGGTCACAGGCCGCTCCTGGCTCGGCAGCGGCACCGAGATGACCGTCGTCGGCGCCATCGAAGCCGTCATCACCTACGCCCTCGGCGTAGCCTTCAGCCGGGTCTAGCAGCACGCCAGGCAAGCTATCTTTTATATAGAGCCTGCTTGCCTGGCTTTTTAGTTCCTGATGGTAGATGCAAACAATGCAATTTCATTGCGTTTGTTTCGTATATTGCGTTTGCTTCGATTATGTGGTATACTTGTCTCACAATAAATAGTCAGGTCTACGAGAAAACCAGGGCTGGAAGTATTGCGTTTATTCCGAATATTGCGAATATTTCGTTTGCACGCTATACTCTTTACAGAGAGCGAAGGCTCTTGTGAGAGTACAGAGGAAAGAAACGAGGTATGCAATGCGTGCTCTGGACCATCAACCGTTCTCAGATAATGAGAAGCGTGCAATCAAAAAACTCGACGAGCATCTCGCCGGCGCGACAACAGCCAGCTTGCTCATTGGGTCAGCGGAAGAAGCAATCGAATTGCCTGAGATAGTTTTTCAACTGCTGCGACAGATTGTTCATCAGATGGGAGAAGGAAAAATGGTTGCCATAGAGAACATCGAGGAAATCCTTACGACTCAAGAAGCGGCAGATATGCTCCGAGTTTCTCGGCCTTATCTCATTAAATTACTCGAAGAAGGAAAAATACCTTTCACAAAAGTGGGTCTTCATCGCAGAATTCGCTTTGAGGATATCAGAGCATACCAAAGACGGCGAGAGGCAGAACAGGAAAAAGGCTTGCAAAAGCTAGCTCGCATAAGCCAGGAGTTGGGTCTTTATGACGATGACCTGGATTCCGCAATTTCAAGCGATCATTAGCCAGGAAAATATCCATTCTGGATTGATTATTATGTGGCCAGGGAAGGAAAGGAAGCAGCATGTCGAACACGGCGGTGGTGGATACGTGTGTCTTATTCTCGGCTTCGCTCCGAGATACTCTTTTACGCATCGCGCAAACCAGGCTCTACGACATCCGTTTTACCGATGAAATTCTGGAGGAACTCCGACGCAATCTCATAGAAAAACGGAATAAGAGCGAGCAGCAGGTAAAATGGCTCGTGGCATCTATCACTGAAGCCTTTCCAGATCAGCTCGTTCGGGATTATCAACATCTCACTGATCTTATGCCCGTTAATCTGAAAGATCGCCATGTTCTAGCCGCTGCTATAAAATGCAAAGCTCAGGTTATTGTTACACATAACTTGAAAGATTTTCCTCCTCGATTACTCAATCCCTACGATATCACGGCTCAATCTCCTGATGATTTCTTGCTACGCCTATGTATTGATGACAATAAAGAACACATAAAACATATACTCGTTCAGCAGGCGGAGAGTCTGCGCCATCCCCAAATGACAATATCCGAAATTTTAGATCGCTTAGCCATACAGGTACCTCAATTTGCGAGGCTTGTGCGAGAATGGTTTTCTCTTGATGGCCGCTTATCTGCGAGATAGAAAAAAGCGCACGTTTGCGCGAAACCCCTTCAAGGGAGTATAATACGAACGTCAACACATCCTGCCATTGCTGATCCTTCCGACCCGCCGGAGCATGAGGAAACAGGCGGGGCTTATCAGAAATGATGTTGTTGATGCAACACAAGTGTGCGGGTGAGATGCTTTGCGCCGGTCTGGGGCGACCACGATGCCGTGGAGATACACACACCCGGTGGTGTATGGCCCGGTATGGTTCCTTCCCTTTCCCCACCTGTCGTCTGATTGGCCGTGTTTGCCTGCTCTCGCCACCAGAATCGAGGAAAACATGTATAAAGGTCAATCGGGTATGTGGTCCTGGCTTTTTCACCGGATAGCCGGGCTGGGCATACTCCTTTTCCTGCTGGTCCATATCGTGGATATCGCGCTGCTCAACTTTGGCCCGAATGTATATAACGAGGGCATTGCGCTTTTTGGCACTCCCCCCATTCGCATTATTACGCTGGCTCTGGTCGCTGGCCTGTTTTTCCACTCCTTCAATGGGGTGCGCATTATTCTGATCGATTTCTGGCCCAAGGCCTCGCGCTTTCAGGGAACGATGTTCCTGATCGTGATGATTTTGACCATTCTGTGCTTCGTGGCCCTCGGCTGGTATATCATCGCGCCGATCTTTGGCGTCAATCTGGGCAATCTGCCCGCCGGTATGTAGTCCACCCGGAGTCAGTGTTTAGAGGAGTTTTGTCATGCGTATTTCGAGCGGGTACGGTCCCCGTCCGGCGGGAGGCGGATTTGAAACCTTCTCCTGGTATTTCTTTCGCGTCTCTGGTATCGCGCTTATCTTTCTGGCGATTATTCACCTGTTCCTGAACCATGTTACAACCGATGTCTCCTGCACCAGCTTTCAACTCGTTCAGATTCGCTATGGCAATCCGTTCTGGCGTCTGTACGACTGGCTGCTGCTGACACTGGGCCTGCTGCATGGTATGAATGGGCTGCGTGTCGTTGTCGATGACTATGTGCGCTCACGCGGTTGGCGGCTCTCGCTGCAATCGCTGCTGGCGGTTGTGACGCTGGTGTTCTTTTTGCTGGGTACGCTGACACTGATCATCTTTCAGGCTTCGCCCCATCCCGGCCCGATCTGTCCGCCAACGCACTACTAAGAATGAGGGAATTCCATGTACTATAAATTCGATGTTGTGATTGTCGGTTCAGGCGGCGCTGGCCTGATGGCGGCTATGCAGTTGCCGAACGCGAGTGTGGCGGTGCTGAGCAAGGTGTACCCGACACGCTCTCATACGGGCGCGGCTCAGGGTGGCGTGGCCGCAGCTCTGGGTAATCGCGAGGAGGACCACTGGAAATGGCATATGTACGATACGGTGAAGGGTGGGGACTATCTGGTGGATCAGCCGGCGGCGGAGATTCTGGCTCGCGAGGCGATTGACGCGGTGTACGAACTGGAACATCGCGGCCTGCCGTTTAACCGCACGGAAGATGGACGTATTGACCAGCGCCGCTTCGGCGGCCATTCGCGCAACTTTGGCGAGGGTCCGGTGCGCCGGTCGTGCTACGCGGCTGACCGCACTGGCCATATGATCCTGCAGACGATGTACCAGAGCGCGATTAAGAATGAGGTGCGCTTCTTCAATGAGTACCTGATGCTGGATCTGCTGATTACCGATGGCCACGCCTGTGGTGTGGTGGCGCTGGAAATTCGCACAGGCGAGATCCATACCTTCCATGCGAAGGCTGTGCTGTTCGCGACTGGCGGCTATGGACGCGCCTGGAAGGTGACGAGCAATGCCTTTGCCTGTATGGGCGACGGCATGTCGGTGGCCTATCGGCGGGGCATTCCGCTGCAAGATATGGAGATGTACCAGTTCCATCCGACCGGCATTTACAAGGTGGGCGTGCTCTTGAGCGAGGCGGCGCGCGGCGAGGGCGCCAAGGTGCTCAACGGCAAGGGCGAGTACTTTATGGAACGCTACATGCCGACGATGAAAGACCTGGCTCCGCGCGATATTGTCTCACGCTGCATTATCAAGGAGATTAACGAGGGACGCGGCGTGGATGGCAAGGATTATGTCTACCTGGATGTGCGCCACCTGGGCGCGAAGGTGATTCAGGAGAAGCTGCCCGATATTACGGATTTTGCCCGCAACTACCTGGGCGTCGAGCCGATTACGGAGCCGGTGCCGATTCAGCCGACGGCGCACTACGCCATGGGCGGTATCCCCACGGATGTGGAGGGCCGCGTGGTTATCGATGCGCAGTGGACGCCGATGCCGGGCTTCTACGCAGCCGGCGAGGTGGCCTGCGTTTCGGTCCACGGCGCGAATCGCCTGGGTACCAATTCGCTGGTCGATCTGATCGTCTTTGGACGGCGCTCGGGCAAGCACATGGCGAAATATATCGCTGAGAACGACCTGGTGCCTCTGCCTCCCAATGCTGAAGACTATTCCCGCGATCTGGTCAATAAACTGCTCAGCTCACAGGGCCATGAGTCGTCCGCCCGCGTGCGCTCGACGCTCCAGCAGGTGATGATGGACAAGGTTTTCGTGGAGCGCCATGAGCAGGGCATGACGCAGGCGCTCAATACGGTCGCCGAGCTGCAGGATGCGTACAAGAATGTGGAGTTGCAGGATAAGGGCAAGACCTTTAACACCGAACTGGTGGAGGCAATTGAGCTGGGCTTCCTGCTGGACTGCGCGGAGGCGACAGTTCACGGCGCGCTGGCCCGCAAGGAGAGTCGCGGCGCCCATTATCGCACGGACTATGAAAAGCGCGATGACGCCAACTGGCTGAAACATACTCTGGCTTATCAGGGCAAGAGCAGCCATGATGTTCGCCTGGACTATAAAGATGTGATCCTGATTGATGATCCCGTCTTCAAGCCCAAAGAGCGCAAGTATTAAACGCACATCTCGGTTCCTTTGGGGACAAGCAACCAGGAGAAGATTTCATGAACATATTGATGCGTATCAAACGCTTTGATCCCGACAAGGACACGAAGCCCTACTGGGATGAGTTTCGCGTCGAGGCCGATCCGATTGATCGCTTGCTCGATGCGCTCAACACGGTAAAATGGACCATGGATGGGACGCTGACCTACCGGCGCTCCTGCGCTCATGGGGTTTGCGGCTCTGATGCGATGCGTATCAACGGACGCAACCGCCTGGCCTGCAAGGTGCTGATCCGCGATGTCGGCTCGAAGGTGACGATTGAGCCAATGCTGGGTTATCCGGTGATTAAAGATCTGGTGGTCGATATGGACCCCTTTATGGCCAAGTACAAGGCCATCAAGCCCTACCTGATCACGCACGACCCCGACCCTGGCACCGAGCGCTTGCAGAGTCCAGAGCAGCGCGAGCGCTATGACGAAGGTACCAAGTGCATTCTCTGCGGCGCCTGCACTGGTTCCTGTCCCTCGGTCTGGGGCAATTCTGACTGGGTTGGACCCGCCTCCATTGTCAACGCGCACCGCTTCATCTTCGATAGTCGCGACCAGGGAGCCGCCGAACGCCTGAAGATTCTCAGTGATCGCAACGGCGTCTGGCGTTGTCGCACCATCTTTAACTGCGCCGACGCCTGCCCACGCGGCATTCCTGTCACTGACCTGATCGAACAGGTCAAACGCGCCATCATCTACGGCGGCGATACCAATACAAAATAGGAGCAGGGAGCATGGTCAAAGACCGGCCTGGCTGGCGAAAGCATGGCGCTTTTTGTCAGCCAGGCCGGTCTTTGACCATACTCCTGCTCTTATGTCTACCTGTTACGCGCTGCGGTGAGCCAGGCGTTTCATGAGAACGCCAATCAAGGGGCGGCGTGATTTACCGCCGGAGGTGGTTATTCTCTGCCGCACAGGCCGTAGATGCCGCCCGGAAGGAGAAGAAGGCGCGGCTGGTGTCTCTACAGGTCTGAGTTCGTCCGAGGCCGGGGTGATCCTCTCTTCTGGCGTCACCAGTTCAGCAGCGGAGGTTGGTACGGGCATGGTCGCCTCCACAGGCTGCGTCAGAGGAACAGTCGCGGTGCCGAGAGACATATCTCCGGGGTATTCACGCGGTGGGATGGTCGCGGAAAACTGCGCGGACGATGACTCGCGCTCCGGCGCCGGCCCGGATGGAACTTCCGCGCACGGCGAGAGGGTAAAGAGTCGCAAACCCTGATCCTCGCTGGCAACCTCCAGAGCGTTCGCGAACGCTCGCACATTGGCAAAGCGCATTTTGGGGTCTTTCGCCAGAGCGGTCAGAACAACCTGCTCGACCTCCGGTGAGAGGGCGGGATTTTTGCAGCGCAAGGGCGGCGGAGGTACCAGAGCGTGTTTGACGGCAATCTCGGTAAAGGTGCCGTGAAAGGGACGCGTACCGGTCAGCCATTCGTAGACAGTGACGGCCAGGGCATATTGATCGCTGGCAGGCCGGGGATATTCCTGAAACTGCTCAGGAGCCATGTAGGCGACAGTGCCAATGACCGCCTGCGCGCTCTGCGAGGTCGTGTTATGCGCGATGGTAGCCACCCCAAAATCGCTGAGCAAAATCTGGTGACATTCGTCCAGCAACATATTATCGGGCTTAATATCGCGATGAATCAGGTGCTTGTAGTGCGCGTAATCCAGCGCCTCGGCGACCTGTTGCACATATTCAACCACCGTATGCAGAGAGACAACCTGTCCTCCACGATGGCGATGGCGCAGCGAACCATTGGGGGCATATTCCATGACCAAAAATGGCATCCCGTCCACCACATCGAAATCAAGCAAGCGTACAATATGTGGATGAGTCAGTGAAGCGATGGTGTCGGCTTCGTGCTCGAATTTCTGCACATCTTCAGGATTGATGCGCGTGGCCAGGATTTTGATGGCCGCCCGCTGCGATGGCAGGCGCACGTGCTGGCCCAGATACACCTCCGCGAAGCCACCGCGCCCCAGCAGGCGGACCAGGCGATAGTTGCCCAGTTGCTGACCTACGTGATCTACCATGTATGCTCCTTACTTCCTACTAAAAAACGATAAGGCTTCCTCCTGAAAATACTTTTTCTGGTCAAAGCCACTCTATCGTATGTGTAACAAGAGTGTCAATGGAACAGCTTCCCTGCTTGCTCTGGCAGGGCGAACGAACACGTCCATGACGCCAGGGCCGGCTGGCTGGTACAATTTGAAAGAGACTGAGACAAATGGGTGATGTACACTGTTCCTGTAAGTCAGATTCATTGCAAGGAGAAAACAATGCTTACAACTGCGACTGAACCATGGCAGCACCGCGATATTTTGACGAATGATCTACGTATGCACTATGTCACCCAGGGTACGGGGCCGCTGGTGGTGCTTCTCCACGGCTTCCCGGAGTTCTGGTATTCCTGGCGCTGGCAGATCCCTTTTCTCGCCGAGCATGGATACCGCGTGGTGGCGCCAGATCTGCGCGGCTATAATCGCACGGAGAAGCCGGCCAGGGGCTATGATATTCCCACGCTTTTGCGCGATATTGGCGGTCTGATTGAAGGTCTGGGCGAAGAACGGGCCATTATTGTCGGGCACGATTGGGGCGGTGTGCTGGCCTGGCACTTCGCCATAGACTATCCGCAGATGACCAGCAAGCTGATTGTGATGAACGCGCCGCACCCCGGTGCCATGATGCGTGAATTGCGCACACCCGCGCAGATGCGCAAGAGCTGGTACATCCTGGCGTTTCAAATTCCCTGGCTGCCCGAATATCTGCTGGCCCGCAACCACGCCAGCGCGATCAGCAGCATGATCTACCGCTCGGCAGTGCAAAAAGACGCCTTTACGCCTGAGACACTGGCCCGCTACGAGGAGGCCATGAGCATCCCTGGCGCCTTGCCAGCCGCGCTTAACTATTATCGTCAACTGTTCCGGCATGGTCTGCACCAATATAGCAGTCGCACCATGCGCGTAGATGCGCCCACGCTGCTGATCTGGGGCGAACAGGATATCGCCCTGGGCATTGAGCTGACCCACGACCTGAACGAGTGGGTTCCCGATCTCCAGGTCAGATATCTTCCCAACAGCGGCCACTGGGTTCAGCAGGAACAGCCAGAGGAGGTCAACCGCCTGATGTTGGAGTTCCTGCAAACTTCGGATGCCAGGGCATAAGCAGGTCTGAGCATCAATCGGGCAGGAGCTTCGTATTTGTACAGAAACTACTGCCGCCAGGGGGCACAGGATTGGTATGCACACCGGTCAGAACCTTTGTGAATATCTGGTCATAGATATCGCGCAGCATGGGACCGTTGGCATATGCACCCTCGCCCCCGTTTTCTTTCATGGCGGTGATAGTAATGGCCGGGATCTGGTTCGACTGATAGATGTATGGTGCGGCAGTCATAAACCAGGAGTCAGCGGGTATCACCTGATTATTGGGACCAGGAGGCACCTGAGCTGTTCCAGTCTTGCCGATGACTTCCCAGTTGGTATAAGGATAGCTCAACTGCACGATTTTGAGCGAGCCAGAACCGCAGGCGTTGACACCATACATGGCATCGCGTGTTGCCTGAGCGCTGGCGGCGGAGATGACCTGGCGTAACAGTTGAGGAGAAAAAGCTCGCAGCAGCGTGCCATCCTGCGGATTGACGATTTTCTGAATAATCGCGGGCCGCATTAATTTCCCGTCGTTGGCGGCCACATTATCGATTACCATCATCTGGAAAGGCGTCACGAAGTCTTTGCC
>DASZXF010000788.1:0-2085 GCA_035546055.1 Ktedonobacteraceae bacterium | reverse complement strand
CCCGGCCATCAGCACCTACATCAACCAGCGCGCGCCCGAAGCGCAGCGGGCGACCGTGCTCTCACTGCAAACCGGCCTGTTCAGCGCGGCCATGATCGTACTCTTTCCGCTCTTTGGCCTGGGCGTGACGGCGCTATCGTACAACCTTGTCTATCTTCTAACCCTGCTCGCTCTGGCTGTGGGCGCGGCGGGAACCAGTCTGCTTGTGCTGTGGTTGCGCGTAAAACACCGGACCGGGGCACCTGTTGAGGAGGAAAAATAGCATGTTACAGGCAAGTTTTGCCGGCGTCAGCAAAGACTTTGGCGGCAATCCCGTCCTGAGCGAGATCAACCTGGAAATTATGGACGGCGAGCGCATCGGACTGGTAGGCGAAAATGGCGGAGGCAAATCCACCCTCTTTCGTCTCCTGGCAGGTCTGGAAACGCCAACCAGCGGAACCGTCGCGCGCAGACGCAACCTGACCATCGGTTATCTCAGTCAGGAGGCAGATCCCGCGCAGAGCCAGCAAAGCGTCTTCGAGGTCGTCGCCAGCGCCTCACCGGAGATCGGTCAACTCGCCGCGCGTCTGAGCGAACTTGAAGCGCTGATGGCAGACCCGGCCAGTGCCAGCGACTCCGCGCGCATGGAGCGTGCCCTGGCCGAGTATGGCAGAGTGCAGGAGCGCTTCGAGGCGCTGGGTGGCTACAGCCTCAACCACCAGGTCGAGGCTGTGCTGAGCGGTCTGGGCTTCGGCCCCGCCTGGTATGACCTTGCAGTGGGCACGCTCAGCGGAGGAGAGAAAAAACTGGTCAACCTGGCCTGCATCCTTCTGCGTCAACCTGATTTGCTGCTGCTCGACGAGCCGGACAACCATCTCGACCTCGCCGCCAGAGTGTGGCTGGAGCAGTACATCCAGAGCTATCCCGGCAGCGTCGTCGTCATCTCGCATGACCGGCAGTTGCTCGATCACGTCGTCACGCGCATCCTCGCCCTTGAAGACGGCGAACTCGCCAGCTACGCCGGCAACTACAGCTACTACGTCGAGGAACACCAGCGCCGGCTTCTCAAGCAGTTCGAGCTGTATCTTTTGCAGCGCGACGAAATCAAGCGCCTGGAGCACAGCATGCACCGTCTCAAGGAATGGGCCAGGCTCAACGACAAATTCGCCGGGCGAGCCGAAGAGATGGTCAAACGCATTGAGCGTCTCAAAGAGCAGAGCGTCAACAAGCCCATCCTGGAACGCGACCGCATACGCATCAATCTTGACGCCGAACGCAGCGGCAAAAAAGTGCTGGAAGTGCGCGACCTCGGTCAGATCCTCGATGGGCGCATTCTCTTCGAGCCATTTGACGCCACCATTCTCTACGGCGAACGCGTGGGCATCGTCGGGGCCAACGGTAGCGGCAAAACTACTCTGCTCAAAACCATGCTCGGCCTCCTGCCGCCAGCTACCGGCGAAGTCAGGCTGGGCGCCAGCGTCGTTCCCGGCTACTACGCCCAGGAGCAGGAAACCCTGCCCTTCGCCAGCACTCCGCTCGACTTTGTGCGCCGTCTGAAACCCATGAGTGAGCCGCGCGCCATCAGCTTCCTGCACGGCCTGCTTTTCTCACTCGACGACATGCGCACACCCATCGCCAGTCTGAGCGGAGGCGAAAAGAGCCGCCTGCAAATCGCGCGCCTGATGCTCAACGACGCCAATTTTCTGCTGCTCGATGAACCGACCAATAACCTCGACATCGCCTCCACCGAAGTCCTGGAAGCAGCGCTGCTCGACTTCGAGGGCACCATCCTGACCGTCTCGCATGATCGTTACTTCCTCGACAAAATCGTCGAGAAAATCATCGCCATCGAAGCAGACGGCCAGGTACGCATCTATCCCGGCAACTACACTCGTTACTTTACGCAAAGCAGAAAGGTATCCCCCGCCAGCACATGAAACATCCCTGATGTGAGCAGAGTACTACTCGCCCTTCCGACTGGAGCAAGCGCCTTTCATAAAGGCATACATGGACCCGCGCTCATGTATGCCTTTATGAAAGGCGCTTGCTCCAGTCCTCGTGAAAAAGGTCACTTGCTTTAGGGAAGTAAGCAACGTATAATGAGAG
>DASZXF010000787.1:0-4211 GCA_035546055.1 Ktedonobacteraceae bacterium | reverse complement strand
GACCACCATCACAGCCAACCAGATAGTGTGCCCGCAGGTGCGTCTCGCCGCCTGGACCGCTGACGAGGGCCGTCACCCCCGCCTCATCCTGTTCCAGGCCAACGATTGCCTGTCCCCACCAGAGAGGAATGGCATACCGGGCCAGTCTCTCTGCAAGAAACGCTTCTATGCGTCCCTGGGGAATTGACAGCGGGTAAGGATAGCGGGTATTCCAGGCATGACAATCCAGCGGGACCGGCAAGCCGGCGAAGTGACCGCCAACCGCCTCGCGGGGCAGCGCCTGCTCCCGCAGTTCCGCCAGCAGGCCGCGCAGGTCCAGAACCTCCGCCGTGCGTGGCTGTACCCCGGGCGCGGTCGATTGTCCGCTGCGCGCGGACAGTTTTTCCAGGACCACGGCGCGCACGCCAGTCAGGCCCAGTTCATGCGCGAGGAACAGGCCAACTGGACCCGCTCCCACAATGATAACATCTGTATCCATGCTCTGTTCAGGATTGCTTTGAGCAGATGAAGCCATAGAGAGAACTTCCTTTCATTGCATGATCTTGCGCAAAAGGCGGAGAAAAGCGCGGACCGTCGCCACGGATCGCTCAGATCCTTTCTCGCTCCATGAGGAGTGTAGCGCATCGTGCAGGGCAGACGCATCGCTCAACTGCATGAGAAGGTGGATGATTTCTGGCGGGCTACAGGAGGTGTAACAGGCGCGCAAGCTCGCTTGCCTGGAGGCGATTATGCACATCGAGCTTACGATAAATGCTCTGGACCTGGGTTCGCACAGTGTGGACAGAGACAACGAGTTCATGGGCGATGGCCGGATTGGAGTAGCCAGCGGTCAGGAGGTCTAAGACCTGGCGCTCCCTGGAAGTGAGTGGCTCACCAGGCAGGGTGTGCTCCTGAACATGCGAGGCCGCCGGCTCCTGGACGAAGGCGCTCAACAAAGTCTGCAGGTAGGCCCGGAGGGACTTTTCGCCGATTCGGGTGAAGGCCACGCGTAGCAGGCGCGCCATGACTTCACCTGCATTCAGGAACGGACGGATGTATTTTCCAGCGCGCGCCAGTTCCAGCGCCTCCCGCAGAGCCTCCTGCGCCTCGTCCATCTGTTCCGCGCGAGCACGAGCGCAGGCCAGGACGATCAGAAGTTCCAGCATACTTTGTGCGCGCTTTGCCGCTCGGGCCTCGCTGAGCAGAGGCTCCAGGATGTCCAGCGCCTCAACCTGTCTGTCACTGGCCAGCAGGAAGCGAGCCAGCAGCAGTTCTTCCCGTTCGTGCAGGGCGAGCGATGGTCTTGCCAGGCGCTGTGAACGCAGATCATTCCAGCGTTGAACAGCGGAGAGATCGCCTTCCAGCAAACAGAGGGAAGCCTGCCAGAAAACGAGTTCCCGGTACAACTGAGGCGCTTCATGTTCCTGAAGCTGCTGGACGAGAGCGCCACACTGTTGCGCGGTATTCTGCTGGCCTCGTGCCTGCTGGATGAGCAGCAGCAGCGCTTGCGCATTGATACGGCGCGAGAGCAGGAACAGGTGTTTGGCTGTAGCGAGTGCCTCTCGTGCCTGTTGTTCCGCCTCTGGTAGTTCATTCCAGAGGTAGGAGAGCCATGCCAGCCCCAGGTGTGCCTGGCACAGATCGTCCAGATCCTTCTGCTGGCTGGCCTCAGCCAGCATCTGGCGTATGGAAGATGCAGCCTGGTCCAGATCACCCTGCTCGGCGTAGATCATACTCAACCGTCCTAGCATCGCCCGTTTGAGCGTCTGATTGCCGCTGGTCGCGCAATGCGCCAGCACCGCCAGAAAGCACTGGCGCGCGGTGTTCAGGCGTCTTTGCAGAAATGCGATCTGACCTATCACATTCAAGCTAATGCTATACCAGGGATCGCCCTCTTCTAAACAGGCCAGCGCCCGCTCGGCAAAGGTCTGCGCCTCCCTGGCGTTCTGCTGGCGCCAGGCCACCAGGCCACGCATAGCAAAGAGCCGTCCCTGCTCGCGTTCCTCGTCCGTTCCGTTCAGACCCTCTTCCGCCAGTCGGAGCAGGCCTTCAATCCGAACCAGCAAAGATGGCGGCAAGGACGCGCCGTTCTGAGAATACACCAGGGCTGTGGCGTAAGAGAGGCAGAGGCGCGGACGCTGCTGGAATATGGCGGCTGGCACTTGCTCAAACCAGGGCACCAGGAGCGAGACATCGCCAGTGGGAGGCACAGAGAAACCCTCACTGATCTGCTCAAGCAGTTGGGCCGCTCGCCCGCTATCCCGGGCCTGCAAGGCTTTTTCGACGGCCTCCGGCCATTGTCCCTGCTGCTCATACCACAGGCTGGCCCGGCGCGACACAGACCGCGCCTCCTCTTCTCCCAGGCGTTGACGCGCCTCATACTGGAGAGCCTCGGCAAAAAGGGGATGATAGCGATACCAGCGTTCGCTGCCACCTGACGCTTCAAGAAAAAGATTCGCCTGTTCCAGGACATGCAGGACACCTTCGCTATCGCTTCTCTCCGTCACAGCATTGCAGAGAGAGGCCGTCAACTGTTTGAGTCCGCTCGTCAGAAGCAGAAAATGCTGCAGAGCGGGAGACTGGGCCGCGAAGACCTCTGCCAGAAAATAGTCAAGCACTGGCCGCTGGCTGCCCGTCAGCGCCGTCAGAAATGGTCCTCTTTCCTCTTCAGAGGGGTATTTTTGCAGCGTAAGAGCGGCCAGGCGCAGGCCGGCAGCCCATCCCTGCAGGCGGCTATCAAGATAGAGCAGGTGCTCGGCGGAAAGGTCCGGCGCGTGGATCAGGCGCAGGAAGGCTTGCGTCTCTTGCAGTGAGAAGCGCAGATCTGTCGCGCGGATCTCACTCAACTCATTGCGCGCGCGCAGCCTGGGTAAAGGCAGCGCTGGCTCGCTGCGTGTGCTGATGACCAGGTGGAGAGTGGCCGGCTGATGATCGAGTAAAAAGCTGAGCGTCTCGTGAACTCTGGTCGCGGTAATCAGATGATACTCTTCCAGAATCAGGATATGCTGCTGACTGCTGCTGGCCAGTTCATTGAGAAAAGCCGTCACGACACCCTCAAGGGAGGCAGGCTCAACGGATGGCTGCCAGCGTTTTTGCAGTTGAGTCAGCGCGGCCTGGCCGAAGTCTGCCCGGACGGTCCGACAGGCCGCGATAAGATAGCTCCAGAAGCGCGTGGGATCGTTATCGCTGGCGTCCAGGGTGAGCCAGGCCACAGATCCCGCCGCGTCAGTGCTGGTCGAGGTATCGCGGGCGGCGAGCCACTGGCTCAGCAGGGTAGTCTTGCCAGAGCCAGCGGGGGCACAGAGCAGCGTCAACTGGCGCGTAAGTCCCTCGTCCAGGAGCGCCAGCAAGTGCTCACGCGAAATATGCGCACCGTGCAGGCGCGGTGCCTGGACCTTCGGCATGAGGAACGCATGGCTCGCCTGCGCGGACTCAGAGACCAGTCCACCCGCTTGAGGGAGAGCGGCGACGCCATTCCCCAGAGCGGAGGCCAGCGTTTCTAAACGCGCGAACGTCAGTTGCTCTGAGCGCCCGGCGTATTTTTTCATAGTACGCCTGTGGCTGGTGCGATAGGCGTACCAGTAGCCCTCCCCGTAGCGCCGCCGCTCCTTGAGGAGAGTGATATGGCCAGAGCGTCCCTGAAAAGCGAAGGAAGGGCACTCTTCTAGCCAGGAGAACCAGCGCTCATCCTCCCGCGTCCACACCTGCTCATCTCCTGGAGCGCGCAGTTCATAGCAATCCTGCTCCGCAGACCAGGCAAGCGTATACGTTGTTCCCTTTGGCATAGCCCCCTGTTTCATCGTGTGTAATTCCCCAACATCGTCTGATGGGGAGTATAGCAGACAGGCCAGCGCTACTCAAGCTCTGCGCACAGAGGAACACCTCAGATCACCGAAACAACGTTGAGAAACCGTCTGCTAGTAGACTGTCAAAGTTTAAACGCCAGGCCAGCCAGGCGGGAGTGCAGAGGGCACAGCCCTTTGCCGGGGAGCGGGGTGTGCCCCGCCTTTCCTCTCTTCCCCATGAGTCCTCCCCACTGTTTCTGAGGCGGCCTCAAGCGCTGGTGGCGCCCCGCCCCCCTCTTTTTGGACGCTGTTGACGAATGACACGAAAGCTGGAAACAACGCAACATGATGAGCACAAAACGCTTGTTCAAAGAGCGTTGGCTCCAAGCGCAATTCCACTCATATTTGCATTCGTCAACAGAGTCCATAATGAGGGGGGCGGGGCGC
>DASZXF010000786.1:0-1565 GCA_035546055.1 Ktedonobacteraceae bacterium | reverse complement strand
CGCATCCACCCATAACGCGGCCCCCAGCGCCGTACCGGCATCGCCCGCCGCCGGCTGCACCCAGATCTGGCGGAAAGGGCCGTGGTCGCGCAACTGCGCATTGAGCACGCAGTTCAGGCCCACGCCTCCGGCGATGCACAGCGCATCGACGCGCGTCTGCTCATGCAGCCATGCCACCAGTCGCAGCACCGTCTCCTCCAGCACGACCTGTAACGAGCGGGCCAGGTCATAATGGCGCTGCTCCAGCGGTCCGCCTTTCAAGCGTGGCTCACCAAAGCGCTCCTCCAATCTCAGCGGATCGATGGTATATTGTCCATCGCCTTTGAGATGGATCAGCGAACGCAGTTCATCCAGGTGGGCCGGCTGACCGAAAGAGGCCAGGGCCATGACCTTATACTCATCGGAAGAGTGCAGAAAGCCCAGGTACTCCGTGATCCGCTCGTACAGCAGACCCAGCGAATGCGGCATGTCCACCTGCCCCAGCAGTTGCAGACTGTTGCCCTCGCCCTGATAATAGCCTGTCGTGGCCAGTTCGCCGCGTCCATCCAGGGTCAGCACAGCGGCGCTGGTGAAGGGTGAGGCGAGAAAGGCGCTGGCCGCGTGGGCCAGATGGTGGTTGACGAAATGCCAGCGGAACGGTCCATCAAAACGCGCTCCCCGGAAACGCGCCCGCAGATGAAGCGGAACGCCGCTGATCAACTGACGGGGCGCGTTGACAATTGACGAGAGAAAAAGCGGCTCCCAGGGGGCGCTCCATTCAGCCGCCACCGGCTGCGCGCTTGGCTCCAGGGGCAGCGTAATCGTCGCCTCGCCGCCATGCCGTCCCAGTAAAAGATATGGATCAAAGCTGTAGGCCACATGGTCAACCTCGCGCAGCGTAATTCCTCCCGCGCTCAAACAATAGTCAAGCGCGTGATACGGTAGCTCATAGGTCGAAAAAGGGATCGGACGCTTCCCATGTTTGACATGCGTAAAGCGCTCCTCTTCCGCCGCCGCAATCACCTGCCCATCGCGCACCAGGCACGCCGCAGAATCGTGAAATGCAGCATTTATACCTAACGTATACATCGTTCTCAACCCTCCAGACACTGCTTGCAAAAAGTCAACGTTTCCGCCCGAACCTGCGGAGTTCCGCAAAGATTGCCAGTCCTCCAGGGCCGCTACGCGGGCAGAGGCGTCGCGCCCTCTGCCCTCTCGCTTCTGGGGTGTTGGATGAGGTTCAGTCCGGGCGGCGTCCGGGCTTAACCTCATCCAACACCCTGAGCATGGCGCCGCAGGCGCCATGTGTGATGGTTGAGAAATCCTGCTCGATCCTGACAGATGAGTTGACAGGAATCCTTATCTTCTCTGGTACGCTTCAAAAGAAAAGTTCGTGTCATTCTCCGCTACGTTTACTGCTGCTAGAAGAAGACAATCAGGGCTGTTTAGCATGATAGAAATACTTCCTGAACATTGCCATTTGCGCCAAACAGCAGACGATATCCCTGCGGGTGTCACTGGCAGGAAACAGAAGACGATAATTTCGCGGGTCTCTCGTATAAGATATCTTACCCTTTCTCTTCTGA
>DASZXF010000785.1:0-1668 GCA_035546055.1 Ktedonobacteraceae bacterium | reverse complement strand
CGCGGAGGATTTGCTGGTGGATGTCTTCATGGCGGCCTTTGAGCAGCGCCAGCTCCAGGCAATCCCGCCGGAGAAACAGCGGGCCTGGCTCTGGCGCGTGGCCCGCTACAAAACAATCAGCCTGTACCGCCAGACGAAACGCCGTCCCTCCGCCCGCCTGGAAGAACTGGCGCATACGCTTTACTTCGACGAAGAGTTAGAGCCAGAGCAATACGCCATGCGTTCGGAGCGCTATCTCCTGCTCGCCAGGCATATCCAGCGCCTCCCGGTAGCGCAGCAACATGTCATCTACCTGCATTTTGTCCACGGGCTGCGCAGTAAAAGCATTGCTGAAATGCTCAATAAACGCGAAGGAACGGTGCGTATGCTCCTTTCTCGTGCGCTCAATACATTGCGTGCAACAACTCATATGGAGGAAGCACATGGCTCATTTTGAAGAACCTTTTACCCCGGAAGAGATCGATCAGCAGCTTGAGCAGCCATTCGCCAGAGCGCAAGAGCGCCGCTCACAGGAGCAATTGCTCGCTGAACTCCATACATTTCATCGCGCGGCAGCCGACGCCGAGCGACAATCCATCGCGGCAGTCTGGCAGCGTATCGAGCACCAGCGCCGGGTTCGCCAGGAGTGGCTCCCTGAGCAGCAGCCTATTCCGCTGCGCCAGAAGCAACCCCGCGTGAAGATGCCTGCCATTCACGCTCATCCCCGGCCAAAATGGGGTGTGGCGACGCTGGTAGCTATTCTGCTGATCTGTTTGCTGGTCGGGGGTGTGGCGCTGGTCAGAACGCGAACAACGGCGGTTGGTTCGCCTGTACCAACTGCTACGCCCCGCGCGTTTACGCCCACCCCGACGCCAGCGGCCAGGGCGATCTAAACGCAGAACGATCCAGCGGGCGTGATGCAACTGGCCTGGTCGCCAGATAGCCAGCGCCTTCTCTACGCGGGCGACAATGCCCTGATCTGGGATGCGACCACGGGCCAGCACCGCGTCACTTACCATCCGCTGTACAACAAGCCAGATACAATCAACCAGATCCCGATTCAAAATGTCGCCTGGGCGCCCGATCAAAGTCAGCGTGTGGCCATCGCCGATGGCACTACAGTCAGGATTATCAATGGTCGCAGCGGCAAGGTGCTGCTTACCGGTCCCAAACAGACGGCCCTGAGTACAACGGGTGCGCAGCCCTTGAGCTATCTCAGCCAGGGCACGGCAGCGGTCAGGGCGCTGGCCTGGTCCCCCGATGGCAGTAAAATAGCCTCCAGCATTACCACCTTCAGCGGGAACACTGACCTCAGAACCATTACGATCTGGGATAGTTATACCGGGGCTGTGCTCAAACAATTGACCGGCCATAAAGATGACATTTATCAACTGGCCTGGTCCCCCGATGGCAAATACCTGGCTATCCAGGCGCGGATGCAGGTTGGCAATAACACCCTCGGCACCATCGTCACCAGGGACGAGATACAGATCTGGCAGGTACAAACGCGTAAGATCATCACACACTATACCAGAGATATCCACGAAGGTAATGGCTTCGAGGATTTCTCCTGGGCGCCGGACAGCACGCGTCTCATCTCCACAGTTGAAGATACAACCGTAGCCCGTGTCTGGAATGCCCTGACCGGCCAGGTTCTCTTCACCTACCAGGCGGAAATAGCCTCAAAGG
>DASZXF010000784.1:0-2113 GCA_035546055.1 Ktedonobacteraceae bacterium | reverse complement strand
GCGGCGCGGATCTGCTGCACAGCTTGCATCAAGGACAGACACCCTCAGAAGAACAGACCCGTCCCCTCCTTCCGCTCCTGATTCAGCGCGCTTCTACTTGAATGCCTGTTAAGGCAGCTCATGCTCTTTCACCCCTTGCTTGAGAAATGAAATAAGTGGGCCGCTTTCCTGACATGGGGAATTCAGGCAGATACCGGTAGCGGTTTTCATGCTCAGCGGATCTGGTTCTGGCAGAAATGGTGTGCCAGCGGCGCATGATGTTGCAACATGCGGGATGACAGAGGCCTTGCCAGCTATTCAGGAGGAACTGTCATGGCGTGTCACATTTTTGGGCTGAGTTCCGTCAGAGGAGTGAAAAGCAAAACACCACCGACGACCTGTGAGACGGAAAGAGAAGAAGGTCAGAAACATTGTCATTGCCATGACAGAAAGACCGGATATGCTGACAGGAGTTGGACGACGAAAACAATCTGAGAAAGGACATTTCATCTATGAATGCTCATATCTTTACCGAATTTAGCCAGCGCATCGCCGGGGAGGTAGTTGTGCCTGGCAGTGAGACCTATGATCGATTGCGCCATGTTGTCAATCAAGCAGGAAGCCCGGCAGCGATTGTCCGCGCCCGCACCAATGAAGATATTGTGGAGGTCATCCGTCTGGCGCGTGAGCAGCGCTATCCGCTGTCAGTGCGCAGCGGCGGTCACGGGTTGAGCGGACAGGCGACCAATACGGGGGGACTGGTTCTCGATCTCGGCGCCTTCAATCAGGTGGAGATTCTCGATCAAGCACGTTGCCTCGTCCGTCTTGGCGCGGGGACTTCCTGGGGCGAGGCGGCAAAAGCGCTGGCTGCGCACGATCTTGCCATTTCGTCAGGCGACACCAACCAGGTTGGAGTTGGCGGTCTGACTCTGGGCGGAGGCATCGGCTGGATGGTACGCACTCATGGTCTCACCATTGATAGCCTGCACGCCGCCGAAATCATCACGGCGGATGGACGTATTCTGCGCGTCTCGGCGACAGAACATCCAGAACTGTTCTGGGCTATTCGCGGCGGTGGTGGCAATTTCGGGGTCATCACTTCCTTTGACTTCTACGCTCAGCCTTGCCCGGCCATTATTGGCGGGTCTGTGAACTACGATGTGGCCGAGGCGGAACGCGTGCTGACGGCCTGGGCCAGCGCCATGCGTGAAGCGCCGGAGGAACTCAATTCGACCATCGTCCTCTTCTCCGGCTTTGGTCCGCAGGTGCCTCCTCGGGTTTCGGTTCTCCTCTGTTATGCCGGAGATGACGAGGCTCTCGCCGCCGCCGCCATTGAGCCTTTGCTGCACCTGGGCGCCGTACAAACGCAGGATATCCAGAAGAAGCCCTATTACGCGATGCTGGAGGATGCCGTGACTCCTCCGCCGTCACTCAAGTTGATCGGGCATAACGGGTTTCTCAAAACCTTGAGCCAGGAGGCCATTTCGATCCTGGCCGCCAGTTACGGCCAGCCGGGCAAGCCCATTGCTCAGATCCGCAGTCTTGGCGGAGCGATGGCACGGGTCAGTCCGCAGGCAACGGCCTTTGCCCACCGTGAGAGCGAAGCGCTCGTGATCGTCCCTGCCTTCGGTCCGGCCAACGCGAGCGAAGAACAGGCCGCTCAGATCAGACAGGCGGCCTGGAGTCCGCTGGCACCTTTGAGTCAGGGAGCATTTCTCAATTTCTTGACCGATGCCAGTCAAACGAGCGTTGCCGCTGTCTATCCGGGCGAGACATATGCGCGTCTGGCTGAGGTGAAGGCGACCTATGATCCCACCAACATCTTCAGCCAGAACCAGAATATCAGGCCCGCCGCGCAAACGCAGCTATGAACGGGGCAGCATCCCGCACCCATTTACGCTGGCCGGAGACGGTGTATGACGCGCCAGGAGATCGTACCCGGGACATGATTTTTCCTCATGTCCTTCTCTTGAGCAAGGCTGCTGGTTTTCCTTCTACTGCGTGAAATGCCTCCCCACCAATAAAAGTCATCCCCAATTTGGAAACTGTTAGGAAAGCCGTGGTTGACTCCTCAGCGCCTGCGGCGCTTCGCGAGAGGTTCTTTTGGAGGAGGTGGCAGGTTGGGCCGCGCCCA
>DASZXF010000783.1:0-6734 GCA_035546055.1 Ktedonobacteraceae bacterium | reverse complement strand
TCCCAGGGGTATGTGGTGCCGCAGGGCTATGTGGTACATCAGGGCTATGTGGTGCCAGAAAGTTATGTGCGGCAGGCATATGTGCCAACCACGCCTCAGCCTGGTGCGCCCGCTGGCTATTTCCAGCAGAGCGCGCCGCCGGTCAGTGCTCCTGTTCAGTCGATCCCGCATCCCCAGCCGGGATACGTACCCCAGCCGGGTTATGTGCCCCAACCGGGCGGTGCTCCCGGCGGCTGGACCGTTCCCCCCGGCCAGATGCCCCCACAGCCACAACTCACACCACCGCCGCCACGTCCGCGCCCGGCCCACGACCGCACAAGTCGGCTGGCGATCATCGGCGCCATTCTGGCTGTGGTGATCCTGCTTGGCGTCGTGCTCACCGCCGTCATTCGCCCGGGAGGCAATGCGACGAACAACGCCACGGGTACAGCTCCGGCGATTTCTAGCGCGCCCCCCAGTTCGCTCGGCCATCCCACTTCAGCCTTTCAGGCCGCCAGTTGCCCCTTTGAGGCCGATCCCAATCTGATTCAGAGCCAGCAGATAAGCTGCGGCTATGTCACGGTGCCGGAGAATCACAGCGCCAAAGATGGGAAAAAGGTCAGGCTGGCGGTGGCGATTCTGAAACCCCAGCAGTACGTGAGCACACCCGATCCCGCGCCGATCATTCGCCTGGATGGCGGTCCCGGCGGTCCCTCGCTGTCCGGCTGGGCGCAGTATATTAACTCGCAGAACTTCCAGCAGTTCATCTTCGACCACGAGGTTGTGATGTTCGACCAGCGCGGCACTGGCTACTCCACCCCTTCGCTCAATTGCCCGGAGCTGAGCAACTTTATGGATGCCTCACAAGGTGGTGGAACCTCTTATGAAAAAGCTGCGCACACTTGCTATAACCGCCTGGTCGCTCAGGGAATCGACCTGAACAGCTTCAACAGTCTGCAAAACGCCGCCGATGTGGCCGATATCATTCATGCCCTGGGCTACCAGCAGATGACGCTCTACGGCGTCTCCTATGGCACCCGCCTGGCACTGACCACCATGAGGCTCTACCCCTCGGTGGTGCGCGCGACGGTGCTTGATTCGGTCTACCCACCCAATCATAACCGCGATGATCTGACCTCGGACGCGCAGCGGGTCTTTGGCGTGTTGTTCGATGGCTGCGCGAAACAGCCTTCCTGCGCGGAGAAATATCCCGATCTGCAAAAGGTCTTCTATACACTGGTCGATCAGCTCAATGCCAAACCCATCAAGTTCTACACGGTCGATGCCACTACCGACCAGCAATATAACGTGACTTTCGCCGGCGATGATCTGATCAGCTTTGTCTTCAGTACGCTTTACGCCACTTCTTTGATCCCGGTGATTCCCCAGATTATCTATCAGATCAAAAATCATCAATATCTGGAGCTGGCGACGATCTACGGCGAGATCTTTTTCGATGATACGCTCAGTCTCGGCTTCTTCTATTCCGTTGAATGCGGCGAGGACTGGCCTTTCCTGACTCAGCAGAACATCACGCAATCTGAGCAGGGCATTGAACCCCATCTCGCCCAGGTCTTTGGCAAGGAGGACGAGCAGCAGGAGTACGATATCTGCCAGTTCTGGAAGGTCAACAAGGTACCAGATGCGCAGAAGCAGTCGGTGACAAGCTCTATTCCGACGCTGATCGCGACGGGCGAATATGATCCCATCACGCCGCCTGCTGCCGGACAGGAGGCGGGCAAGACCCTGAGCCACAGCTACTTCGTTGAGTTTCCAGGCCAGGGACACGGTCAGCTGTACAGTTCGCTCTGTGCCAATCATGTCATCACTTCATTTGTCGATAACCCTACCATCCAGCCGGATACCCAGTGCGCCAGTCAGATGCCTGAACCACAGTTTTTCTGATGCTCGCGCGAATCGCTCTGCATGAGTCCGCCCCACTGTTTCTGAGGCGGCCTCAAGCGCTGGTTGCGCTCCGCCCCCTCTTTTTGGATGAGGTTTGGCGAGCGCGCCGCGCTCGCCAAACCTCATCCATCATGAGTCATCCCCCATTTTTCCAGTGCCGCAAGGGCGTGTTTCCCTTCCCCACCCAGGGGAAATAATGAGGTTTGGCGGGCGCGCCGCGCTCGCCAAACCTCATTATTTCCCTTGGGGTGGGGCGGGGAAACGCGCCCTTGCGGCGACGGAAACAGTGGGGAGGACTGATACAGAAAAGAGTGCTCAGGATACAGCTCCCTGGACCGCTTCGACGTTGATGGTGATGCGGTTGACCTGGCCGGGTATCTGGGTAACGCCAACGCCGGTCAGGGTAATGGTGGCCGCCCGCACGCCGGGCTGGCGAAGTAAGCGGGTATGCGCTTCTTGCTGGCTCTGACCCGCGATCAGGTGCGCCAGTTGAGCGCGCTGGCTATTGGTAAATTGATAGGCCCAGACGCCGCCGGCGTTGGTCACAAGCGCGATGTTGCCGCGCGCGTCGGGCGTGGCCTGGGCGACCTGAACGAGAATGGTACCGACCTGAACGTAACCTGGGCCTGGATTCTGCGCGGCATCCTGGCTGAGTTTGTGCGCGGCCAGCGCCTGAACCGCCTGCAGATCATAGACTTCGCCCACGCAACTGGTCATGACGCGAACCGTGACGGTTTCGGCCCGCTCGCCGGCCTGGTGATCGCTACTGACCTGGGGCGCACAGCGGGGCGTTCCGGCGGCCTTTTCATTCGCGCGGATCTGCCCTTGCAGCGTCGTAGTCGCCTGCTGAGCCTGCTCAGCGCTCATGCTCCGCACCACGCCATCGATATCACTCTGCTGCACATAGGTATAGGTCCGCTGATCCTGACCGCCCGTAAAAGGCTGCGTATTCACCACATCAACCGCGTTATTGCAGCACGGCGAGTAGTTGAAATCATAGGCTGCGATATTCTGCGCCGCACCCACATTGACGCTATGAGCAGGAACCGTCACGCCACCCGCGGCGGACCCGGCAAAGGCAGGCAACGTGACTGTCTGCTCATTGACGAAAGCGAGGCCATGAGAGTCAAAGATAATGGTGCCCTCGGGGATGGTCTGCGAACTGGCCGTGACGTTTAAAAAGGTCAGAAAACCCTCCGCCTGCTGGCCGGCAATCTGTCCCTGGCCGGTGGCCTTGACGGTCTGCTCCTGTGGCTGCGAATCGGCGTAAAGCGCGCGAGCATCAACCTGATCCTTGTCCGGCGCAGGCACGCCCAGCACGGCGGTGATCTGGTAAGTACGCTTGAGCTGCTGACTGGCGGGTACAATCGTGACGGTGGCTGTGGGCGGAAAGAAAAGATCGAGAATAGGACGATAGAGTACCACACCGAGCGCGATCAAGACCACAACCGTCACACCCGCGATAACCCATCCCTTCCACGAACGCCGGCGCGGAGGCTCAAGCGGCGCATAGTACACCGGCAGACGAGGATCAGAGGGCACCAGCGCGCCGCTCTGCGTGGGAACAAGCGCCGGCAAATTACTGCTCGGCGTACTGACCTGCGGATCTGGCGCCAGCGGCGCAGTCAGAGCCGGATCGGTGTCATCTTCCTCTATCACCGGGGGAGCAGGCGGGGCGGGCGGCACTGACGCCGGCGCTGGCGGTGGAGTCTGTACCGGCGAGGATGCCTGCGGCAGGGGACTCGTGGGAATATCATCTTCCGAGGGCGCCGCCGCTGGTGGTGGAGCAGGAGTTGCTGGCGGATCAGGCGTATGGGGCAGTTCCACCGGAAACATCATCGTACCAGCCGGCGCCTCATCCTCTGCCGGAGCTTCGTCCGGCCCCGGCGCGCCATCGGGAGCCAGCGGGGGGAATTCCGCGCTGGTCAGATCTTCCAGCGTCGGATAAACCGTAAATCCCTCTTTACGCGCCATACTGGCAAGTTTCGACCTGGCAGGGGCCACCAGGACAATCGAACCCTCAAGTTCACTGGCCATCTGGCGCAGACCGGTGAAATCTACGGCGTTTTTAAAAGCCTTGTTCTGCGCCGGTAGAACCAGCACAATCTGATCGCGACCCTTTTGATCCTGAGCCGTGATCGCGTTGACAACGCTCTGGCGCTCGTCGCTGGGAGAAACATGGATGATACCGATAACCAGATTGCGCGGATCGTTTGGACCAAGGATCTCACTGCCGTCGCTTTGCTTCATAGGAATACCTCAATTACGCTTGTGAGCGACCATAGAATATACATTTACATACATAAACAATCACGCGAAATTATCTCACAGCGTACACAGTTTCACAAGCGGAGGGCAAATAGTCCTATGAGAAAAAAAAGCCAGCGGAGACAGCGCGGGACCAGCGGAGCATAAGTATCCCCTGCCTTGTGTATATCAGTCATCCCCAAGGTTTCCAGCACCGCAAGGCGCGTTTCTCCTCTCCACCCAAGGGAAAGGATGAGGTTTGACGAGCGCTGCGCGCTCGCCAAACCTCATCCCAAAAGACACTGTTGACGAATGACACGCAAGCGGGAAACAACACAGCATGATGAGCACCAAACGCTTGTTCAAAGAGCTTTGGCTCCAGGCTCACTTCCACGCATGCTCGCATTCGTCAACAGCGTCCCAAAAGAGGGGGGCGGGGCGCCACCAGCGCTTGAGGCCGCCTCAGAAACCTTGGGGCGGACTCATGTATTAGCGCGGACCGGCGCGGCGCACATCGTCGCCAACAAGGGTAAACTGCTGGAAATTCTCTTTGAAGCGCGCGGCGAGTTCGCGGGCTGCGCGGTCATACGCCTCTTTGTCACGCCAGGTTGAGCGCGGCTGAAGCAGCGAGCCGGGCACATCGGGACAGGCGGTCGGCAGGCGCAGACCGAAGATGGGATCTGTCACCATTTCCACCTTTTCGATTTCACCGCTGATGACCGCCCGCACCATCGAACGCGTATAGCTGATCTTGATGCGCTCGCCCACGCCATAGGGGCCGCCGCTCCAGCCAGTATTGATGAGATAGCAGCGCACGTGATGCTTCTCAATGCGTTCGCGCAAGAGATTGGCGTATTCACCCGGACGGCGAGGCAGGAAAGCCGCGCCAAAGCACGAGCTAAAGGTGGCTTCCGGCGTCGTCACTCCGGCCTCGGTCCCGGCCAGTTTGCTGGTATAGCCGGAGAGGAAGTAGTACATAGCCTGCTCGGTGGAGAGCCGCGCGACCGGCGGCAGCACCCCGAAGGAGTCAGCGGTCAGGAAGATGACCGCGCTGGGATGACCACCCATGCCGCCCATGACCACGTTCTCGATAAAATCGACAGGATAGGCGGCGCGCGTGTTCTCGGTCAGCGAATCATCCGTGTAATCAGGCTCACGATTCTTCTTCAGCACCACATTTTCATACACCGCGCCAAAACGCATGGCATTCCAGATTTGCGGTTCATACTTACGCGAGAGATTGATGCACTTCGCGTAGCAACCGCCCTCGAAGTTAAAGACGCCGTGATCGCCCCAACCGTGCTCATCATCGCCGATCAACTGGCGGCTGGGGTCCGCCGAGAGGCTGGTTTTGCCGGTACCGGAGAGGCCAAAGAACAGCGCGACATCGCCTGTTGCTCCCATGTTGGCCGAGCAATGCATGGGCAGAACGCCTTCGGACGGCAAAATAAAGTTTAACACGGTAAAAATGGATTTTTTCATTTCTCCGGCATAATGTGTACCGGCGATCAGAACCAGGCGCTCCTCGAAGTCAACGATAATGGCGGTTTCGCTACGCGTGCCATGAATGCGCGGATCTGTATGAAAATTGGGTACGCACAGAATGGTAAAACCAGGACGACTGCTGGTCAGATCGCTTTCATTCGCACGCAGAAAGAGCTGGCGCGCGAAAAGATTATGCCAGGCCAGTTCGGTAATCACCTGCAACGGCATGCGATAGTGAGGATCAGCCCCGGCTGCGGCGTCGAGGACAAAGACATCGCGCCCCTGCAAGTAAGCGGCCAGGCTCTGGCGGACGGCGGCAAAGTGCTCACCGCTCATGGGATGATTGTTCTCTCCCCACCAGATCTTCTCCGCGTATCTTTCGTGCGAAACAATGTATTTATCTTTGGGCGAGCGCCCGGTATGTGCTCCTGTGGTCGCGGCGAAGGCGCCATTGGCGGCCAGCATGCCTTCTTTACGGGCCAGTGCTTGTTCGGTCAGTTCAGCGGGCGAAAGATTCCAGTTGATATTCCCCAGATTGACCAATCCATACTCTTCCAGAGCCTTCCTACTCATCATCATTGTCATGGTTGTGTTTCTCCTTCTCCGGGTGGGCGCGTCACTGTGCAACTTCAGTGTCTGTGACCAACCCTGGGCAATTGTGCAACGATGCATCATGCGCCTATCAAACGTTAGTTTACCAGAAGAGGGCAAATTCCCGCAAGCCGAACCCGTGATTATTCATGTGCTCCATAGCCTTTGCAATGAGAGCCATGCTTCACGCTTTCCTGCCCTTTTTCCCCAAAAAGAGGGCTCATGAGCTGCATTTTCTGCATCAGCAGCTATTTTTCGCAGTTGCCTGGCGGCGATGAATAATGTCAGACTTATGCATTGCAGAACAAAGATCAATCTCTCCTCGCCGAAGCGTGGCCCCTCTCGCTCTGCTTTTGCTCGGTTCATTTTTCTTTTTGCGCGGATCTGGTTTCCGCCATTTTCTTCTGCTTGCACCGATGCTCATGCCCACTTATATCGATGCTCGTGCCCACTTATACCAATGCTCGTGCCTGCGGCGCTCGCTTGATTTATTATGTATGGCAAAAAATGCGCTTCGCGCATTTTTT
>DASZXF010000782.1:0-2754 GCA_035546055.1 Ktedonobacteraceae bacterium | reverse complement strand
AATGTGGGATATCTTGTACTTATTATAATGGTTAGATTAATGCACGTCAATATAATTTTATTCAGTTTCACAAAGTAGGGGAGATCAAGATTGAATTTTACGTGTCATCTGGCATATTCGTGCCGCAAACGCATGTGTTTGTGCTCTGATCGCGCGGCGTTTACGACGCCCAGCCAGGGAGACGGCAGGAGGGGGATCGGCAGGCCGGTCGGCTGTCCGGCCTGGTCCGCCTCCTGCCGTCTCTGTGGGCCGCTTGCGGCTCAGCTTTGCTCAAAAACGCCCAGCTCTGGCCTCAAAGCAGGCAGAGAGCAATGACCGGCGCTCAGGCGGCGATCAGTTTCCATTCCTGATCGGCCTGACCACTGACCAGGCTCCATTGTTGAATGATGGTGCCATTGCTGGTTGACCAGTTCGTATCATCCAGCACCAGTCCGCTGTAGCGATTCTGGATGTAGTAATAGCCATCGCCTGTCGCCACCAGGCTCCATTCTTGATTGGCCTGACCGTTGACCAGGCTCCACTGCTGAATTTGCGTACCGTTGCTGGTTGACCAGTCCTTGTCGTCCAGCACCAGTCCACTATAATTGTTTTTGATGTAGTAGTAGCCATCCCCCGTCGCCACAAAGCTCCACTGTTGATCGGCCTGACCGCTGACCAGGCTCCACTGCTGGATCAGCGTACCATTGCTGGTCGACCAGTTCGTATCATCCAGCACCAGTCCACTGTAGCGATTCTGGATATAATACTGGCCGCCGCCGATGCCGCCAGTCGGGGTCGGCGTCGGTGTCGCGGCGCTGGTCGGGGTGGGCGTTGGCGTCGAAGCGCTGCCGGACCATTTGAAGGTCACAGCGGCGCCGGCGGGCAGGGTATAGGAAAACGCCTCGTTATTCCACTTGACCTGGAAGGTAGTGCTGCCCGAACCGCCGTTGTAGACCACCAGCACTTTTGAGCCATCGGGATTCTTAAACGCCACATCCTCGATATTTCCCGAGCCAAAGGAATTTGAGTCGATGCGATACGCTCCCTGCTGCACAAATTTGCTGGCCTGTCCCAGACCATAGTAATCCGAGTTATAGGTCACGGCGCCTGTGCTCTGGTTGATGGTCACTATGCCCCGACAGGTGGAACAGGCGGCGGGTGTATTCACATAGGGGCCGTTACTGGTATCGAGGGCCATGCCCCAGCGCACCACGCTGCGCGCCCAGTTGCGGGTCGAGTTGATTAACAACTCCATCACGTCCTTAAAGGTCGCGCTCCAGGTGGGATTACTATTGTTCTCCCAGGTGCCGCCAGAGCACTCCGTCATGTAAATATCCTTGCCAGGATACGCGTTATGCGTGGTCGTCTGCCCGCTCGCATCGCCCGCGTAACAGTGGTACGCCGTCCCCGCCACATAGGCAGCGGCGGACGAACTCAGCACAGTCGCGGCATACGAGGTATTGTCCCAGTTATGGTCATAAGCAAGAATCTGCGTCGAAAGACCATTGCTGGCAAAGGCCGGTCCCAGATTGTTGGCGATAAAGGTCGCCTCCTGCGAGGCCGACATACTCAGCGTCGGCATGTTATTGGTATTCAGCGGCTCGTTCTGCGGCGTAATGGCATAGATCGGTACGCCGTTCGCCTGGTAAGCCTTGATAAAATTTACCAGATATTGAGCGTACACGCCATAATCGCTCGTCAGCAATGTACCACCGCTGTTGAGCGAATTGTTTGACTTCATCCAGGCCGGGGGACTCCAGGGCGTGGCCATGATCTTGATGTTTGAATTGATGCCCAACGCTTGCTGAAGAATGGGAATGATGTACGCGGTATCATGGGAGATCGAAAAATGGGTCAGATTCGGATCGGTTCCCGACGAGAGATCGTCATAGGTGTACTCGTTCAAAGACAGATCGGAAGACCCGATAGGCTGGCGCAGAAAAGCGAGTCCGATGCCGCTGGAAGTGCTAAAAAGCTGGTTCATCAGCGCGCTCCGCTGCGCAGAACTCAGCTTATTGTACATCAGCCAGGCCGATGAATCGGTGATAGAAGCGCCAAAACCAACCATTTGTTGATACGCGGTGCCATCGTTGACCGTAATGGTTGTGGAATTTGAGCCGATAGAGCTGGAAAAGGTGAGATTTCCCTGCTGAGCCAGTAATTTCGTCTGATCGGGGGTTGTCAGCCAGACCGCAACCGTTTCTCCGGCAGCATGCGCGCGTGAGGTACTGAAGAAGGTAAGTGCGAACATACTGACGAGGAGACAGCTTAATAAAACAGGCAGGCCAACGCGGTACGTAAAACGACGCATATATCCTCCTTGATAAACATGCAGGACGAGCAGTTCCTGCTGCCCTCCACAACTCCAAATACACAGGAGCATTGATATAAGCCTTATATTAAGGCTTATATCAAGCATACTCACCAGAGCAGGAAAAGTCAAGACCCGGCGCGCGGATTCTCAGAACTTCGCAAATGCCGTTCATGGTGCCCGCCGCCGTAACCGTCTTTGAGACTGACAACCTTCGAGAATTCTGAGAAAGCTTCTCCTTCCCTTTTTCTGGGCAATAAGAGCATTGACATCTATTTTTACAAGCCTTACAATAAGGTTGCGAAAAACGCGCGTACTTTCGCGTGGCACACGCATAAAAAGAACGAGATGGAGAGTACATCATAGCTATGACATCCTCCAATCCTACCGCACGGGACCTGCGGCGCATTAATCGGCAAACCGTCTTTCGTTATCTCTATACTGACGGCCCTCTCAGCCGTCTG
>DASZXF010000781.1:0-1697 GCA_035546055.1 Ktedonobacteraceae bacterium | reverse complement strand
TCCAGCAGGAGGTTACTGACCAGCTTGGGTATCAGGTGCGCCGTGCAGTGGCTGTGCTGATTCGCTCGCTGGATCGCATTGATCGGGATCGCCAGCGCGCGCTTTTGCGCGACCTGGAGCCAGAAAAGCTCTACGAGGCGGCTTTGACGGTGATGATGCGCCTGGTGTTTCTGCTCTTTGCCGAGGAACGCCAGCTTTTACCCCTGGGCGAGCGCCTTTATGACGAGAACTATGCTGCCTCGACGCTGCTGGCGCAATTGCAAGAGGTTTCCAGCCGCCAGGACGAGGCGTTTCTTGAGCAGAAGTGTGATGCCTGGTCGCGCCTGTTGAGCCTCTTCCGCGTGGTCCACGATGGTATCAGTCACCAGGATTTAAGTTTGCGCGCCTATGATGGTCGCCTCTTCGATCCAGATCGCTTCCCGGTTCTGGAAGGTCGTTTGCCTGGCACAAACTGGCGGGAGATCGAGGCTCAACCTCTGCCTATCGATAATCGGACCGTGCTGCATCTGCTCCACGCGCTACAGTATCTCCAGGTCAAGAGTTCTGGTGGCGTTGAGGCCCGCCGCCTCTCGTTCCGCGCCCTGGATATTGAGCAGATCGGCCATGTCTACGAGGGTTTGCTGGACCACACGGCCCGTCGCGCTACCTCACCTCACCTGGGGCTGACAGTAAAGGGGACAAAATACGCCGAGGAAGGGGTCGAAATCCCTCTCTCCTTGCTGGAAGATCGCCTGCAAACAAAGGGTGAAGATGGCCTGTTAACCTTGCTGAGCGAGGTGACCGGCCACACGCGCGAACGCCTGAAGCGCGATCTGAACACGACGCTCGACGCGCACGAGCTTGATCGCCTGCGCGCGGTCTGCGAGAATGACGAAGCATTATTCCAGCGTGTGAAGACTTTTGCCGGTCTGTTGCGCACCAATAGCTTTGGCGAGCCGGTAGTCATTCTGCCGGGCGCTTTCTATATGACCAGCGGCACCGACCGGCGCACGACGGGTACGCACTATACGCCGCGCACGCTGACAAAGCCCATGGTTGAATATACCCTGGAGCCGCTGGTCTTTAGCGGTCCTGCCGAAGGTCTGGAAAAGCCTGACTGGCGCTTACACATGCCCGCCGAACTGCTCAACCTGAAGGTCTGCGATATGGCGATGGGCTCAGGAGCGTTTCTCGTAGAGTCCTGCCGCTACCTGGCCCGCCGCCTGGTCGAGTCCTGGGAACAGGTGGAGATGCGCTATCCCCGGCCCGTGACGATCACGCCTGAAGGTGAACTGGCAGCTGGTAAATTGAACGAGATCATTGTACCCGCCGATCCCGAAGAGCGCGAGGCTCTGGCTCGTCGCTTAGTAGCCGAGCGCTGCCTCTATGGCGTAGACAAAAATCCCCTGGCCGTCGAGATGGCCAAGCTCTCGCTCTGGCTGATTACCCTGAGTAAAGAGCGGCCTTTCACCTTCCTCGATCACGCCCTGCGCGCCGGCGACTCCCTGCTCGGTGTGAATCTGGAGCAGTTGCAGACCTTCTCAATGGAGGCTGGCAGCAAAAACGTGGCTGGATTCGCCCTGGAATGGGTTGCTGCCGAGATCGAGCCAGCCCTGCTCTACGCCCTGGAGAAACGCGCCGAACTGCGCGCCATTCCCGACGACGATCTGGCCCAGATCGAGCGCAAGAAAAAGCTGCTCGCGGAAGTAGAGCAAGCG
>DASZXF010000780.1:0-1709 GCA_035546055.1 Ktedonobacteraceae bacterium | reverse complement strand
GGTTCCGGGTGAGCAGGCTGGCGAGGTCCAGTGCCGCGCGCGCCTTTTGCCGACTCCATCCCAGCGTCCTGAGTTGAGCTTCCGACGCGCCGGCCAAACGCTCCGGCCCGGGAAACGCCGCGCGTGTTCCCTGCTCATCTTCCCAGGCCAAACCATAGCGCTGCGTCAGACGATTTAAGAGCAGCAGACCAACATCGAGACTGACCTGCTGGCAGGCGAAGGCATTGAGCAGCGCCTCAAACAGAGTGGGGAAACGTGGCGGCTTGAGACCCTGGAAGCGCCGGGCCAGGTCCGAGATCGTTGGATCACGCCGGGCCAGGTCGGCAAAGGCGCTCACATCTGTCGCACATCCCAGCATCTGTTGCAGAAGGCAATTGATCCTGACGCCCAGGCGCGCGAGCGGGAAGCGGCTCGCTGCCGTGACCAGCAGGCGCGCGGGAGCTGCTGCGCGCGGCTGGGATACGGTCACTTTGACTGGTTGCCCGTCGAGGACCAGCACGCGCGTGTAGGTGGCGCCGTCCCATTGATCGATCTGGTTGCTGGCTCTCCTGCGCAGTGCCCACACGGTCAAATCGAGACGAAACGGCGGCAGCGGATCAAGCCAGAAGGTTTCCTCTGTCATCGCGTACTCGTGGCTTTCTGTGCGTGGGCAGCATGGGTGGCGCAGCGACAGGCGGAGGAACAATACCACGCGGTATGTCCATCAAAACTTGGCGGCAGTGGCCCTGTTTGCGTCAACGTGACCAGGTGATACGAGTGATTATCGACGCGCGCATACACGCCGGCGGGGACGATCTCGCCAGCTTTCCACAACTCCTGTTGGCATTCCTCACATTTCATGGTGCTTTTCTCCTGCTGGATTATGAATAAGAACAAAACGCCCCCGTTCACGACTCCCGCGCCGGGGAAGCCTGGGAGATGGCTTGCAGCAACGGCTGGAGGTGTCCTTGAAAGAACGCCGGTCGCTCAGCGGCGATGCGGCGCCCGGGGGGTAAATACCCCTGCCGGAAGGGGAAGCTCGGCGGTTCGTGCCCACTCCAGGGCTTCTTCTGGCTCCCTCTTGTTCACCAGGTTGCTCCTCCCTGCTTCCAGTGTAAACCAAAAACGGGCGAAAGAGATCCCCGGAAGATCACAGCTTCATCACGGTTTGGACTGAACATCGTTCAAGGACAAAGATGGTTTTTGCCCCTGCCAGGGTCAGATGAGGTTTCCTTGCGTACGTAGGCTGCGAGTCGAATGATCCTGTCCCTCTCCTGCAACAACCAAAGAGCGTCAATCCAGGCCACCACGAGCATAGGATAGCAGGCTCCTCGTGGCCTTTTTTTACGGCTGACGCTGTACTCGTCAGAGAGATTTTCCGAGGAATCTCCAGGAGACGAATCCTTTTACCCTTTTCTGGTCTCTTACCAGTAAAGAGAACGATCTGAAGCAAGGAAACGTTCAGAGTTATAAAGGAGAGTCGACATGATTTATATAAAAAATGTCCCCACGTTCGAGCGGATCGGGCGCATCCTGCTCGGCATTGTCCTGGTGGTATGTGCCGGGTGGGCATACTTTCAACTCGGGCATGATGCCCTGGCGGTGCTGCTCGCCCTGGTGTTGCTTGTCTCTGCCCTCTTCATGGTTGCGACCGGCTTCTTCGGATGGTGCCCGGCCTGTGCCCTGGTTGGACGCAAGCTCAAGTCAAAACAGCGCCTATCATGAACGTA
>DASZXF010000779.1:0-4143 GCA_035546055.1 Ktedonobacteraceae bacterium | reverse complement strand
TTAGAGGCACCTTGAAGCGGCTGGTCGGCTACTTTATGCCGCAGAAATTTCTGCTGCTGGCCGTGCTGATAACTGCCATTATCGGCACTGTCTTTAACATCGTCGGTCCAAAAATCCTTGGCCTGGCAACCACCAAACTCTGTGATGGTTTGATCGCCAAGTTTAAAGTCATGTATGTGAATAAGATGCTGCACGCGAACCAGCCCTTGCCTGACGTGGATTTTGGTTACATTGGCCGAATTCTGCTGATCTTGCTGGGTCTGTATGTGATCAGCGCCCTCTTCATGTACATTCAGCAGTATATCATGGCGGGCGTGGCACAGCGCATGATCTACCGCCTGCGCAGAGAGGTGGACGAGAAGCTCTCCCGTTTGCCGCTCAAGTACTTTGACTCGCGCACACATGGAGAAATCCTCAGCCGCGCGGTCAACGACATGGACAACCTGAGCACGACGCTTCAGCAGAGCATCACTCAGCTCATTACCTCGGCTGTGACACTGATCGGCGTGGTGGTCATGATGTTCACGATCAGCTGGCTGCTCAGCCTGATCGTACTCCTGACGTTGCCGCTGAGCATGTTCGTTGTCACTGGCATAGCAAAGCGTTCGCAAAACTACTTCCGCAAACAGCAGCGCTCGCTCGGTGAATTGAACGGGCACGTGGAAGAAATGTATACCGGCCACAAGATCGTCAAGGCTTTTGGACGGGAACGGCAGTCGATTGAAGAGTTCATTCGCTTGAATGATAAACTCTATGATGCTGGCTGGAAAGCGCAGTTTGTCTCAGGTATCATCATGCCGCTGATGCGCTTTGTGGGCAACCTGGGCTATGTACTGGTGGCCGCGATTGGCAGCGTGATGGTCACGCAGGGCTCAATTGCCATCGGTGATGTGCAGGCCTTTATTCAGTATGCTCAGCAGTTCACCATGCCGATCACGCAGCTGGCCAACATTGCCAACGTCATTCAGTCCTCGATTGCTTCGGCGGAACGCATCTTTGAGCTACTCGACGAAGAGGAAGAAGTGCCGGAAGCCGCCGATGCCGTGGTCCTGAGCAAGCCGCAGGGCGCGGTTGAGTTCCGCCATGTGCGCTTCGGCTATAAAGAAGACGCGATCCTGATGGAGGATATGAACATCGATGTCAGGCCGGGCCAGATGATCGCCATTGTGGGGCCGACCGGAGCCGGCAAGACGACGCTGGTCAACCTGCTGATGCGCTTCTACGAGGTCAACGATGGCGCCATTTTGATCGATGGAGTCAATATCACTGATATCAAACGCGGCAATCTGCGCCGTACCTTTGGTATGGTGCTCCAGGATACCTGGCTTTTCAATGGGACCATTCGCGACAACATCGCCTATGGTCGCGAGGATAGCAGCGAGGCTGAGATTGTGCGCGCCTCGAAGGCAGCCAATGCCGATCACTTCATCAGAACATTGCCGGAAGGCTACAGCACTGTTCTGAATGAAGAGGCGACCAACATCTCGCAGGGGCAGAAGCAGTTGCTGACCATCGCCCGCGCGTTTCTGGCCGATCCAGAGATCCTGATCCTGGACGAGGCGACCAGTAGCGTCGATACCAGGACCGAGCAACAGATTCAGAAGGCCATGACCGAACTGATGAAAGGTCGGACGAGTTTCGTCATCGCCCATCGCCTTTCGACCATTCGCGATGCCGACCTGATTCTGGTGATGAACCACGGTACCATCATCGAAAAGGGCACCCACGAGGAACTGCTGGCGGCCAGAGGCTTCTACGCCGATCTCTACAACAGCCAGTTCACCGGACGCGTGCTCGAAGAAGCAGTCTAAACCACTGCCGCTATGAGCCTGGCCAGATACTCTCCCTGGCCATCCAATCCTCTCGGCGAGCATCCTGCATGAGTACGCAGGATGCTCGCTTTTATGCTGTTGCTTTGCCAGCCTGCCTGTGTTATGCTTTTACCCACGAGAGAAAAAAGCTAATGAGCGGAATGGTTACTTCCCCTGTTTACCGGCTTGAAACGTCTGCGAAAGAAGAGAGAAAAAATGGGTTTGTGGAAAGGGTAAAAGCTGCCTGCTCACTGATTTTAACCTGTTTGCTCACCCGGCTCTGCTCACCGCCGGGCGCTCACAACGACGGAGCTGGCTGCCGGCAAAATGGTTCTCTCGTAGAAAGCGCTAAATTATGCTACTAGAAATGGCTATCGGCGATGCGTATGGCGCGGGATTTGAATACGCGGATATAGCGATGATTCGCCGGCAGAATGATCTATCCAGGTATGTGAAGCATCCCAGGCACAGGATACAGCCGGGAGCGTATACAGATGACACGCAGATGAGCCTGGCCCTGGCCGAGGCCATTGTGTCGGGCAAGCCCTGGGAGCCGAGAATGCTGGCGCACCAGTTCGTGGTGGCTTTTCAACGCGATCCGCGCGAGGGCTATGCCCAGGGCTTCTACAATTTTTTGCGCACCACGCGCGATGGCGACCAGTTTTTGCGCACGATCAGACCCGATAGCAATAAAAGCGGAGCTGCCATGCGAGCTGCCCCGCTGGGAATCTATCCCACGGTTGCTGAGGTGATCGAGCGCAGCAATGTCCAGGCGGCTCTGACCCACAATACGGTGGATGGGATGAACGCGGCGAGCGCGGCTGCCCTGATGGCCCACTATTTCCTTTATCAGCTGGGTCCGAAAAAAGACCTGGGCGCCTTTCTGGAGCAGCATGTCACAGGCCGCTGGTCGCAGCCCTGGACAGGCAGCGTTGGCTCACAGGGCTGGGCCAGCGTGCGCGCGGCGATCACCGCCATAACAGAGCAGACAAGTATGAGCGCTCTGCTCAAGGCCTGCGTGGATTTCTCCGGCGATGTGGATACGGTGGCCGCGATTGCCCTGGCTGCCGGCTCCTGTAGCGCCGAGATAGCGCAGGATTTGCCCGCTCACCTCTACGATGGCCTGGAAAACGGCAAATACGGCAGGGAGTACATCCGGCGCCTGGACGAGCGTTTGCTGGGGCTGGTCAAGAAATAGTTCCTTGAGAGGAGTTCGCAGACCATGACTCAACAGGTTGACCTGCAGGAATTGACGCGGGCGCAGACCAGGGCGGAGGCGGAAGGACGACAGTGCGTGGTGGGCGCTGTGGTCATCAATGAGCAGGGGCAGGCTTTCGCGCAGAAGCGCGCGGCCAGCCGGCGTCTCTTTCCGAACTGCTGGGACCTCATCGGCGGACATGTGGAGGCCGGCGAAACACTGGTGGAGGCGCTGCGGCGAGAGATCCGCGAAGAAACTGGCTGGGAATTGAGTCGGATTGTCAGCCTGATCGCGGTTTTTGATTGGGAAGACGACCAGGGCGGCCTGCGGCGCGAGCTGGATTTTCTGGTTCAGGTCACAGGCGACCTGGCACACCCTCGGCTTGAATGGACAAAAAACAGCGAGTTTCGCTGGCTCAGCCCGGACGAACTGGACGTTTTGCAGGAAAATCGCCAGCCAGAGGATAGCATTATCTGCGAGATCGTCAAAAAAGGCCTGAGCGGCAGATAGATATCCAGAAAGAGTCCATGCCAGCCAGGAGTAAAGCTGATCCGAGGCGCGCACCTCGGATCAGCTTTGCTCCTGGCTGGCATGGACTCTTTCTGATGGTGGTATTACGCGGCAACCAGGCGCATACGGCGCAGATAGTTGACGCGGGCAATCCAGAAGTAGATGGCGAAACAGACCAGGTAGCCCAGGCAGACAAGCGCGAAGGGCTTGCCCACGCCGATCATGGCCCAGGGATTGTTGAGAAGATTGACCAGATCGAGCAGGGCCACGACGCTATGCACGATAGCCAGGGTGATCGGGATAAAGAAGAGCAGCAGGAACTCCCAGCTCAACAGGCGAGCTGCTTCGCGGCGCTGCATACCGATGCGCTCCAGGGCATGAAACTGGCGCTGGTCCTCTTCCTGCTGATTAAAGAGCTTGAAGTAGATCGCGCTGCCCGCTGCGAGAAAGAAGAGGCAGCTCACAAAGAAATCCGCAAAAAGCGTGACCGAGAGATATTGTTCAACCCCTTCCAGCGAGGTCACGGTATCGGCTAGCAGAATGCTCTGCTTCTCTGGCAAGCGCTGGCGCAGGGTGTTGACGAGATTTGTGCTGTGCCGCCAGTCGGGCAGGATATAGCTGTAG
>DASZXF010000778.1:0-6676 GCA_035546055.1 Ktedonobacteraceae bacterium | reverse complement strand
GGCATGATACATTCTAAAGAAAATTACCTGTAAAATGATCCTCTACGGCCTTAAACGTAGCCATGCTTTCGACATCAGGAGAATTTCAATGCCACTCGCACTCTCCCAGCTGGGGCGCTACCAGCTTCTCCGCCAACTCGGTAGCAGAGCGCAGGGAACAATCTATCTGGCCCAGGATTCGCGGATGTCTTCTCAGGTCGCGATAAAAATTTTTCATATCAATGATGCACTGCATAACCCTGACCACGAAATCATTGAGCGCATAGAAGAGATCTTTAGCGGCGAAATACAGACTATTGCCCAACTGACCCACGCGCGGATTCTTCCTATCTGCGACTCCGGCCTCGAAAAGATTGGCGAAGATACTTACATTTATGTAGCTATGCCCTATTGTCCCGCAGGTTCTCTGCAAGATTGGCTCGCAAAGACCGATGGCAGCGAACGTCTCTCATTGTCCACGATTGCTCATGTGCTTGCGCAGGCAGCCGAAGCGCTGTACTACGCTCACGAGCGCGGCATTATACACCAGGGCGTCAAGCCGGCCAACCTGCTTTTGCACACGGCTGTATCTCAATCCGAGGCGCCCGACCTCCTGCTCACGGATTTTGGCATGGCCCGACTCTTCGCTCTGCTCTCCACGCGGGGAATGAGCCAGAGTCCTTACGTCCGCAACACCTCTATGTCGCGGGCTCCTGAGCAATGGAAAGGCAAAGCTGTGCCCGCCAGCGATCAGTACGCGCTGGCTATCCTGGCCTTCCGTCTGCTCACCGGTCAGTATCCTTTCCATGGAACGCTGAGCGAAATCATTCATCAACACCATACAGTTGCACCGCCGCCACCCAGCAGTTTCAATCCGCAACTCAACGCGTCAGTTGACGAGATTATTTTGCGCGCCCTGGCCAAAGAAGCAGAGCGGCGCTTCCCGTCCATCCTGGACTTCGCGCAGGCTTTCACGCAGTTCCAGCAGGCTTATGACGATAGAGCGTCCGATCTCGCCGGCGTCCAGTTTGACCAGGCCGAGACGCTCATGCTGGAACCCCGCCCGGTGGCTTTCGCTCCCGCTCACCCGGAGGCTCCGACTGATCTGGCCGCTGAGCCGCCTACGCTTCTCGCATCGGAAGCCACTGAGCTGCTTGAATTGTCCGCAGCAGAAGCGGAAGCCGCTGGAAACGTTGACCTGGCTGAGCCGGACGCATCAGAATGCGCCGAGCCCACGGCCAGACTTGCTCCGCTGCCGACAGCGGATGAGGATGTGCCTCTGGCTGACGAGTCCACTGCCAGGATCAGCGCAGAAAACGCGCCGCAAGCCTCTGAGAACACGGCTGATCTGATCTTGCTGGCCTCCTCTGGCCCCGCTGCCAGCCTGCCTGCAGAAAATTCGCCAGAGACGCTATCCGCGCTCACCACCAGTCTGCTCAGCCCCGCAACACCGACCAGGGCGGCCAACGACCCGGCGTCCGCCGCGCCAGCAGATGAAGCGGCTACAGTTATGGCCGCGCCGGCCAATGTCCTCGCCGACTCACCACTTGCCGCGTCGTCAGATAAGCTCGTGGTCATGGCTCACGCCTATACAAGCACCCTGGCGCCCACGCACCTCAAGGTAGCGCCTCCCCTGCCAGTCACCCGGATCGCCTCGCCGCGACCACCCCTGGCGCTGCATCCCGTACCACAGCGCAAGACCTCCCTCCTGCGCAAAAGTCTGCTTGTCGCTCTGCTGGCCCTGGTTATCCTGGGCGGTGGCGGCGCTTTCCTCTGGGCCAACCTGACGGGACAAACCGCCGCGTCCGCCAGTGGACCCGACAGACATAACGCCTCAACCAATGCTGTTCAGCCGGGGCAAACATCTCCCGCCTCCACCAGCATTGCCATCATTGTCACCACTACGCCTGCTGCGGGGGATGACTCCACCGCCACATCTGGCGCGACCTCTCCATCAGGCTCGACACCGGTAGCTGGCGCCACGCAACCAGCCGCACCCGCTTCCGCGCCGCAAACGCAATCTACGCCCACGCCTCCAACGCGTCCGGCTCCCACCCCCACGCCAACCCCGCGTCCAGCGCCTACGCCTACTCCACGTCCAACGCCTACGCCTACTCCGCATCCGTGCCTGATCCATTACTGGACGCTGACCCTCACAACGTACAGCAAAGGCGGCCACGCGCTTTATGTCAGTTCGTACTGTCACGGCATTGTCTATCTGACGCTGACCAAAGCCCCGGCCTCAGCGGGCCACCAGGTCTATCTACAGATCTGCTATGCGCTGAACTCCACCAACTGCTCGGCCTGGGTGGCCTACAGTTCGCCCAACGTCTGGCTCAAAATGGCCAGCGGCCTGAAGACCAACCAGGTCTTTTACATCAACGGCAAATGCAGCGGCTGCACCTCCCAATTCGTCATGTACGGTGGCGCGAAATATTAATTGATCCACTCCATATGGATCATGCCCGGGGAGATACAAACGGCCCGGGCAGAGGACGCGGACTCGCCCGCATCCCCTGCCCGGGCCGTTTGTATCTCCCCGGCTTATACCAGCACGAACACCAGAGGTCACTCACGCCTTTAGCGGATAGTGGTAGATGGGAAACTGGGCCATTTGTTGCAGATGGTCAAAAACCGCAATGACGCCGCCCTGACGCGCTCCCGTGGCAAGATTTAGCTGACCAGCATAGGCGCTCATTGATGCGTTTGCCAGCGTATCCAGTTGCGCGACCACGCCTGGATCGAGGAGTTGCTTGTCCTCCATAGCTACCAGTTGTTTCGCGGCCTCGCGCGCCTGCTCCAGCGCCTGCTCCACGTTATTCAGATCCGTATCCGTCTGGCCCGCGAGCACCTGCTGGCTGTGCTGCACCCCGGGGGAAACCGCAAAGCCCAGCAGATGCGTCTCGATATCATGGATATAGCCGGGCACCATAGCATCTGGATCAAGCGTCAGGATAGGCTTATTGGCAACGCTCGAATTGGTAAACAGCCAGGGGGTATTGTCCGGGACATCCTTGCCGACAGAGCTTTTTCCATCCAGCAAATCCAGAATCTGCACACAATAGCCGCGAATCTGCGCAGGACCGGGCGGAGTATTGGTTCCGCGCGCCTGCGCCGCCAGTTCAAAGATCAAATGCACATTCTGCACAAGCCAGACCGCCAGACCACCCGCCAGCACAGGAGAATGTTCATCCATCATGGAAGCAGGGCCGCTGACCAGGAGATGGCGCAAATGATCCAGGGCGCTAAAATGGCTGGAAGCGGTAGAGCTGGGATCTTGAGGGAAAACGCCGTAATAACGCCACTTGCTCTGGTCGGCGGTCGGAGCACTGGGTTCAGGCGAAGTGCTCTCCTCGGTGATCAGGAAACGACTGTCCCCGGCCAGCAGATTTTTCTGCACGGGACTCTGGTAGGTGATGTGCGCCTTATTGTCATCGTCCGGCGTAAACTGACCTAACAGCAGGGTAGATCCGCTTTCGTTGGCGATATCCGGCAGCAACCAGGCGTAGTAACTATTGCCTTTGGCCAGCGGCAACAAATGTTGCAGGCTGATATCAACCCCATCCATAGTATGCGTATTGGCCGAGACAATCGCCATGTCGGTGCTGAAAAAATAGAGTTGCCCATAGACCGGAATCTGGACCACAGGTGTGGGCTTATGCACCACCACCGGCGCCGGCCTGGTGAGGTAAAAGCCCAGACCCGAACCGGCGAGCGTGAGAAGCAGCAAGATGCTGACCAGAATCAGCAGCTTTTTGCGATCATAGCGCAGATCCTGATAGCTGTTGTTGAGGGCTCTGCCAAGTTTGGCCAGGCGAGAGGGCGGGAGTGGCGGGCGATCAAACTGAGAAGAGATTGGCACGCCGGGCGCGGGCAGCGGCATGGAAGGTCGAGGCATAGGCGGCGCGAGCGGCGGAGCAGCCCGCAGCGGAGCGTTATTTTCCTCCTCGCCCTCCAGGTACATCAACAGCTTTTCCGCCGCTCGCGCGACATCATAGGTCGCGTCACAGGTAGGAATATCAGCCCATTCCGGCGGAAGATCCTGCGGCTCATCGGGACCGGCGATCACCCGCACAATCCCCTCCATCTGCCGCTGTTCTACCAGCTTGAGAGCGGTATTCACCGCCTGTCTGACCGCCGGCAAGGAAACGGCCCCCGGCGTCTGAAAGAGGACAAACCACTGGCACTCAGGCAATTGTTGCTGAAAAAACTCCTGGAAGTCGTCCTCAGAAGGCGAGCCAGGGTAGTCTATGACTTTAACCCCTTCTTCCTGAAGCTTGATATAGAGCTGATCAAGAATCTGCGTTGCTTTCTGTTCGGTTGGATCAACATTATGGCATAAAAAAAGAGAGATGGTGTCCATGGTTTCCCTCCATTTACATAGAGTCCGGTTTTTCATTACCCCATTATTTTGAAATATTCAAAAGCATAACATGATGTGCTATACTTACGCAAGTGGGATATCTGAATAATACGCAATACTGAATGGAGGGGTACCAGGATGAAAAACCCGCTTCTCTATACCCAACCTGCAACTTCTCTTAATCCAGCACTGATTATTTATCTTATAGATGCAAGTTATTCAATGAATGATCCCTGCAATGGTACAACGAAAATAGATATCGTCAATAACGCGCTGAAGGAGGCCATCAAGGACATGATTCGTCGCTCGATGCGCGATGGCATTGTGCAGCGGCGTTACAAGGTTGCTATTCTGGCTTACAGTACCAAAGTAGTTGATATACTCGATGGTATCTGCGATCTTCCCGAGCTGGTGAAGCGCGGTCAGCCGGTGATTCGCGCGGGCGGCGAAACCGATACGGCCCTGGGCTTTCAGGCGGTTGAGCACATCCTGAAGGAGCACCTGAGCGAGTTTCAAAATGGTCCGGCCCCGCTGGTCTGTCATCTGACCGACGCGCTGATTACGGCGACTGATCCGACACCGGTGGTCCAGCGCATTCAGCGCATGGGCGTGCCCGATGGGAATGTGCTGGTGGAAAACGTCTATGTGGCGGATAAGATGCTGCGCTCAGGGGTGCGTGACTGGCATCAGTGGGGCGGCGTCAGTAAGCCCAGTCAGTTGACGAACGATTACGCGCGTCTGCTTTTCCGTCTCTCTTCGCCGATGCCGGCGATCTATCTGCAAAACATCAATAATTACGGATACAATTTGCAGCCAGGGGCAGCGCTGTTCTTTCCCGGTGAGCATACAGATCTTGTGCGCCTGGCTTTTGCTGCCTCGACCGCTACACAATTGAAGTAGCACCAGGAGGTACAGATGGAGTCGACAACGAACGATCTCACGCTTGCGCTTGAAACGTCTCTGGAAGAGGAAACGCTGACCTCTCTTCTGCTCAATGGGGTGCTCAATCTGCGCTTATTTTCCGCGCGCTGCCGCGAGTCGCAGGCACAGGCGCTGGTCAATCAGGATTATGTGCTGGTGGAGGCGCAGCGGGATGCTTCTTCGCTCTGCTTCTGCGTCTGTGATGGTGTGGGCAATTCGTACCGGGGTGAGTTTGCCGCGCGCTACCTGGGAAAGCGCCTGGTGGCATGGTTGCAAACCCTGCCGGTCTTCCAGTGGGCATACACGAGCTGGAAAAGTCAGCTCGATACCCTGCTGCGAACCTGGGCGAGCGAGGCTCACCAGGAGGTATTGCAGCTCGACCTCCCTGACGGTGTGCCAGACCTGGTGCGCGAGGTGCTTGAGGAATTGCGCACAACTCAGGGCAGCGAAACGGTTTTTCTCTGCGGACGAATCAACCGGGCGTATACAGCTCGCCCTACCGAGAAGCCGCAGACCATCGAGGTGTTTCTGTGCTGGATGGGCAATGTGACTGCTCACCTGTTTGTCTCCAGCGACAACTGCATTGTCCTGGGAGGAGATGACGGCAATGTGGGAGGATGGTCAACCGGGCGGGGTCCGCGTGGCAGACTGCACACCTGGCATACCGGTCTGACGACGCTCGACCAGTTGATTGTTCATACCGATGGCCTGAACAGGATTCAGCGACAACTGCCGGAATTAAGCGATGAGGGCTTGCAAAGGCTGGCTCGCCGCCTGCTTTCCCTGCCGCAGAATGACGATATGACCGCGCTGATTCTCCAGTGGATCTCGCAAAACCCGGCAGATGCTCAAACGGCTGAAGATATCCAGACGGCTAAAGAAGGGGAAAATTGGCATGATCAACCAGTTACGATTGCAACCATTCCGGGGCATGCTTCTCCAGATCGGGAAAGCATACTTTGAGTTTCTGCCTCATCCCTTTTTTCTGGATGATGCTGATGCCGTCTTTGTCCTGGAAGGCTCCTCGGCTTTCATTTACAAAATCTGCCATGTGGATACCGGCGAGCTGTACGCCTTGAAGGTCTTTAAACGCAATTTGCGCAATGAACAGATTGCCTATATCGCCGCTACTCTGGCGCAGTATACGGATCTGCCAGAGTTTCAGGCTGAGCGGCGCGTGTGTCTCACCGCGCAGATGTATCCTGAGCTGATCGCGACCTATCCAGAGATGGCCTACGCGATTTTGATGCCCTGGATTGATGCTCCGACCTGGACGGGGATTTTGCTCAATCCCCGGGCCAGCGCGACCTATACGCGGGAGCAGGCGCTTTGCCTGGCCAGCGCGACGGCTTCGGCCCTGGCTCGTCTTGAAGCTCATGGCCTGGCGCACGCCGATATCGCGGGGGGCAATGT
>DASZXF010000777.1:0-1726 GCA_035546055.1 Ktedonobacteraceae bacterium | reverse complement strand
CGGTAGAGAGACAGATGTCTCGCGGAGAGCATACGTATGCACCGCCCCCAGCGCATTCCTGGCCACCAGGGTATGGCAAGGCTGATCCCAGAGGAGTGATCCTTCCTCCATAGGCTCAGTCGCAAAACGATGAGCGAGGTAATGCTTCCGGGCATGCCAGATTTCAACCAACCCATCTGCGCCGAGTATGGCAATCTGACGCCCATCGCCGGACCAGGCCACATCGAGCACTGCGCACGAGTAGTGGAGTACCCGCGTGGTCCGTGTGTCTTCGCGTAACAGTGTGACGTGCCGCCCGGTGACAATCGCGCAGGCTCCAACGACATGAGGAGCCCAGGCAATCCGTCGGACCGGCGCCTCAAAGGGATAGGTGGAGCCAACCCGCAATCGTTCATCGAGCAAGCGGACCATGCCATCTTGCCCACCCACGGCCAGACAGGTTCCCTCGCGCGCCCAGGTGATGCTCAAGAGTGGGGTCCGCGTGACCTGTTTCTGCTGACACACCTCGCCGGTACGGATGTCCCACAGGAAAACCCACCCTGCCGACGTAACCGCAGCCAGATGCGTTCCTGACGTGGACCAGGCAATGTCACTGAGCTTTCCCGCACACTGGGGAATAGGGAGAGAGAAGAGCGGAGAAGTAAAGGAAGAATCAACCAGGCTCATAGAGCGATCCTTTCCAACAAGCATGACCCGGCTCAGATTCTTGAGCCGGGTCAGCGAGCAAACTGCAGGAGAAAGAAGAGGGAGCTAGCGCCGGGAGAGAGCATCAGCGGCGTTCGTGCGGTCCTCCAGGACCGTCGCCTGACGTGCCAGAAGGGTCACCAGTCGATAGTGTGCTGCTTCCATTTGTGCGCCCAATCCGCACGCGTACAGATGGAACGAGCAGAGCCGTTCCGCTCGTTCGACCCCGGTGTGACAGTGCGTATGGCAACGTTGACACACGACCATCCGAGGCGCGTAGCGCTGGAGTGCCTGCCGCCAGTCCAGGCCCGATCCCTGAGGATTAGTCCGGCCCGTGCGCATCGGACGCCTCCTGCTCTTCGGGATGAGCCGCATCCCACTGCTCGCAGAACGCTTCTAATCCAGCAGCAACGCCGCGCAGAATCGTGCGCCGCTGCTGCATCCGGCGCGTGGTCTGTTCCTGGATGAGCAGGAATTGGGAATGGGCGCGAGCTGCGGCGGCCCGTTCCTCCCGCTCTACGCGTTCCTTGCGTCGGCGTCGTGCCTGGGCCAGGACGGACGGACGGTGTATGAGCAGGCCGACACTGGCCAGCCCTCCCAGGAGCACGCCTATTCCCATGACCAGGGACATCCCATCTGGTATGGCGCTTCCAGGCAAGGCAACCGGGCCACTGGACCACCCTGGGGTCCAGCAAACCCAGGACAAGCAGAGGTGGATGATGGTCTGAATCATCGCGATCACTTTCCTGCCAGAGAAGAACGGGCTGGCAGTCCCACCAGCGCGAGCAGCGCCCAGGGCGGGCCGCTGTGCGCGGAGAACGAAGGGGCCACGATGCAGGATGCGGCCCTTCCCTGACGGTTGGAGGAGAGAGCACCTTGCCCTGGTGCTCCATCCGTGGTATGCTTTTCGTGATCCTCTGAGATGCGACATCATGAGGAAGAACCAGCATGCCTCTCTCTGGCAAGAGAGGCATGTGTCACGAACGCGTGGGGGTCTGGGATCGGCCAGGCACTCAGAAGCCCAGGGGACGAGTCAGCCGTG
>DASZXF010000776.1:0-2481 GCA_035546055.1 Ktedonobacteraceae bacterium | reverse complement strand
CTGAATCTGCACCGACGAATAGCCGAAGCAATCGAGCCGATCCAACACAAGAACGCCATGTCTCGCCTGGTCCAGCGACCCACGATGTCCACGGAGCGCTTCTTCCACCCAGGTCATAGCGTCTTGTCCCTCGACCAGGGGGCGCGCCAACCGTTGTCCATACGGAGGCAACAGACCCGCCAGAGCGCGGGCGAGCAGCGTTTTGCCGGACCCTGGCCCACCGATGAGAGCCAGATTGTGCCCTCCACACGCCGCCACTTCCAGCGCGCGTTTGGCGTGGGGGTAGCCAGCAATTGCAGAGAGATCGGGAACAGGAAGAGAACGTATCATAGGATACCTGCCTTTCAACTGGCGGGGTTGTCCCCCAAAAAAGCATCCCTGCCCGGTGCTGATTGATCAGGCAGGGCAGGGACACGAGGATGAAGCCACCATCACGCATGGGTTGGCTGCTCGAAGAGGACATACCAGCCCTGCCGCCAGCATTCCTCAAACGCGCGTTTGCGGGCTTGTTGCGCACTGGGAGCGGCAATCTGGCGGAGGGCAGGCACCTGTATGGCATGGGTGGCGCGGTCGCTTTCGTACAATGCCACCACGGAGGCAACCCCTGCCTGATTACAGTCCTTGCACCCGCAGCCTTTCTCATGCCTGACGGTCCCTGCTGGAACCAGGACCACCCATTTCACCGGGGCCAGTGCCTGCAAACAGATCTGGCACCGCTCATACATCGAGCGCTGACCCTGTTTCCGTATGTCGGCGAAGAGCAAGGGGCGACGAGCCGCGTGGTTGAAAAAGCGCACCCGCTCCACATTGTGCTCGTCCTGGCAGCACTGCAGGCACAGATGACGATAGCCATCGGTTTCGCCTGCCACTAACGTCTGTGCATCGCCCCCTGCCTCGATCAGCCGTGCCACCAGCGCGTGGGCCTCCTGAACGACCTCGCGCCAGGCGGTGGCTTCGCTCTCCTGGTTCATATGTTCGTCTTCCACCTGACGTTCGAGACGGGCCAGGTGCTTGAGCGCGTCTGGCTGATCCTGGGCTTGAGAGAGCGTGTCGCGCACCCGTTCAGAGGCATGCCAGCGAGCCAGTTTGATGCGGTCACCAGAGGAGGGCATTCCTCGCTGAAAACGGCGAGCATAGAGATCGGCCAGCAGACGCAACGCCTCGTCGGTCTGCCTATGGGATGGGAAAGTGGGAAGAACACTCATGAGCAATCATCTCCTTGCCATGAACGATGTGAGGGACGAGATCGGGAGAGCTTAGGGAGTTGCAAGCGCTTTCCCTTGTCCCTCAGCATCTGAACGTTCTGGCAGAGGACCACCGGAAGTCCCCGCCATTGAGGGCGACGGTCCCCACTCAGCACTGGTCATCATCATCGCCAGGCTTCGATCAAGAGGCGGAGAAAGCCGGAGAAAGCCAATTGCTCCTGGGTTCCCCGACGCCTCGGCGCGGGTGCGCAGCCGAATTTCCCCCTGTTCCAGGCATACCACCGGCCCGTTAATCTGACGCAGCATCTCGCGGAGCGTGCGCAGATGGACCAGCACGGGCGCACGCGCCTCGACCGTGTTGGCGATGGGAAGCTCGCATGCCACCTGGTCTTCCTGGGCCAGCGGGTTCCATTGCAGGCGAAGCTGGCGACTCTGTGCCTGGAGCATGATGCAGCGGTCGGCTCCGTGCGCCCGATCTGCCGCGAGCACATCCAGCGCTTTGGCGAACAGCACCCGTGACACCAGCATCACCTGGGAGCCTGGCGCATGGACGCGTCGTTCCCAGACCAGCGGAATGGGCGCCGTCGTCACCCGGCAAACCAGGGTTCCCTGAGAGCACACAACCAGCAACCATGCGGATGCCCCGGCCTGGGGAACCAGGGTCAGCGTCACCGGCGAGCGTTCCTGTTTCAGCGCGTTGCTGATCCAGCGAAGCATGCGCTCATCGATCAGGACGTGGGAAATGGGCCCGGGCGCCTCCAGCGGTGTCCAGGGCACCCGCGATTGGGCCACCGCCTGCCGTGTCGTGGCGGTACAGACCAGGGCATCTGCCTCACAACGCAGGAGGACCAGGGCATGGTCCATGTCCGGTGTGTCCTCCGCCGCCTGGTCGCGTTTTTTCGCCAGCAGCAGGCACGGTCCCCATGCCTGCCGGAGCGCATCCGGCTCCAGGGATGCCAGGGCTCTCGCCTGCTTGCGCCACGACGTACCCACGGCCTCCATCGTCTGCGCGGCCTGCGATGTGCTGAGGCGCACACGCGTTCGTTGCCGTCTGCCCGTGGCGCCGCACCGTTCAAGTTGGAGCGCCGGACCACCGGGAAGCGGCGAGATCAGGTCGGTCGCCGCGACCGCTGCTGGTTCAGGAATCTGCACCGATGCCAGTTCGATGCGGCCCTCTGGCATGGTGGCCAGGATGGCCGTTGTTGGGCGAACAGGAACGGTGAGGCTTCCCGCTGCCCGGACATCGGCGGGGAGGGTGGTCCACACGCCGACGCCG
>DASZXF010000775.1:0-2686 GCA_035546055.1 Ktedonobacteraceae bacterium | reverse complement strand
GTTGTCAGAGACCACGGCGGGCGCGAGGGCCGCTCTCTATTTACGGAAAAGGTGTAAAAGTCGGGAATAATGTATGTTTTGCTTGCCTGTAACAAAAGGCGGGGTAAAAAAGAAAATCCGCTAGCAGCAGTTTGATAATCTTCGCTGCATATTCCAAAGATAGGCAGACCTGTGATAGTTGAAAGAAAGGCAGAAATGGACGGTGGAGACGCGCAGAGCCGGGTCCACCGCTTTCTGCAAGAGAATGAGACGCGTCTGAGCGGGATTATCTGCTCCTACATCGTGCGCATGGGACTGGCCAGGGGAGAAAACGTGCGCCTGCTGGCGGCGGAGGTGTTTCAGGACGCCACCCTGGAATTGCTGGCGCACGCGGAGCGTCTTGATCCTGAACGTCCGCCGCACGCCTGGTTTTTGCGGGTCGCGGCCAATATTTTGAAGCGCAAGCGAGCTAGCTTTGCCCGGCGTTATCGTTTTGAAGTTCTGGTCAGTGACCTGGCCGGACGCACACAGATCGACGACGAAAACGACATACTCGACCAGCTCATGGCCGACCACGTGCCGGGTCCAGAACAACTGCTGACCGCACATGAGCATGTGCGTGAGATACTGGCCCTGGTTGGAGACAACGACGCCGAGATTCTGCGCCTGGCCCTGGTGCTGGACCTGGATGCTGAGCAGATCGCTGAGCGCCTGGGCATCAGAGTTGGCGCGGCACGAGTGCGCCTGCACCGCGCCTTGCAGCGTTTGCGCGCGGCCTGGAAACGGCGAGAAGCGGAGGAGTCAGGCGAAAAGCGAGGGCAGAACCATGAGTGAAACATCGGGAAGAATATCGCTGGTACAGCGCCTGCTGCGGGAGAAAGCCCTGGGCCGCTATCTTAACGCGCTGGAACAAGGGGACATCGCGACCATCATCAGCGTATTGGAGCAGGCCGAAAGAGATGTCATTCTGGAGCGCATGATTCTGGAACTGCATGAAAGCTATCAGACTGAAGAAGAGTTCCTGGCCCTGGTCCAGGAGGAGAGTCAAATGGAAATAGAAGGCATTCACAAATCATACCCCAAAGGGCAGGAAGATGAGCCGCAACCCGAAGAATTGGCCCCGGAAGCGCCTGCACCGCGCAAGAGACGCCAGCTGCCGCGCTGGCTACAGGTACTCGCGGCAGTGCTGCTGGTCTGCCTGATCGTCAGCGGTTTTCTCCTGATTCGCAATGCGCGTTCCACATTCAACGCAGCTGCTTATCAAAAATGGTGCAATGTGCCGCTGGATAACGACCTTGCGAGCGTGCGCACCATCACCGCATTGTCGCCCACAGACGCCTGGATACTGGCAGAACCCATGTCTGGCTACTCCTCGGTCTTTGAGCGCTGGAACGGCTCCCAGTGGAAGCTGGTCGAAGCAGCCCCCGTTTCCGCGTCAGCCGGGTCCGGGATTGAGAGCATCTCGAATACCCTTGAGGACATGCACGCCCTCTCACCTGACAACATCTGGGCGGTAGGTTATACGCATGTGTTGGACGCCGCCAGCGCTCCTTCAGGAACCAACCACACCCTCATCGAGCACTGGGATGGCGCGCGCTGGCAGGTAATCAAGAGTCCTGACCTGTATAGCACAACCTGGGCAAACAATGGATTATATTCCATTTCTGGTAGTTCTCCCAATGATCTCTGGGCCTATGGCCAGGCCTTCGCCAGTGCGCCGACCACGCAACAAGATTATGCGAAGGCAACCCCCCTGCTTGAGCACTGGGATGGGCATGAGTGGAGCATCGTTTCTCTGGTAAGCGTAATAAAGCAGGGAGCTATCACCGCGCTGGCGGCGGTTTCCGCGCAAGATGTCTGGCTCAACGTGTTTACGCAGGAAAATGGTAAAGCGAAATATTCCTTTCTGCATTGGGATGGACAAACCTGGCAAGAGGTTTCGGTGCCGGCCAGCTTTGGGGAAAACTGGCATATCAATGAACTGGCAGCTTTTTCAGCCGATGATGTCTGGGGCTTTGGCGCAAACTATGATACTCAGCATCCTGACGGCTGGTCTTTTCTAATCCATTGGGATGGGCAAAAGTGGAGCAGTTTCTCACTGCCCCAGGTTGATTCGACGGGGAGTGCGCTGGCAGCTCCAGTAGTTGCTCAGAACTCGCATGATATGTGGGTATCCATGACGACCGGCTCCAGCAATACAGCAGGCCAGCCTTTTCTAGCGCATTGGGACGGGCAGAACTGGCAATTGATCACCCTGCCCGCCGTTCGGGGCGGTGCCTATGTAAATGGCCTGGCCGTGGCTGGTGAGAAGGTCACAGTGCTCCTCAGTTCCTATTCTCCTCAGACGGGCCAGACCTCTACGCTGAAAGAAAATTGTTGATCCTTTTTACATCAGCTATTACTCCTCCCGCATGTTCTCAATGTGGCAAGAGCGCGTTGTTCCTTCCCACACCAGGGGAAAAGATGAGTTTTGCGAGAAGGAGGGTTTATCAGTCCTCCCCACTTTTCCCAGCGCCGCAAGGGCGCGTTTCCCTTGGGGTGGGGGGCGCAACCAGCGGTTGGGGTGGCCTCAGAAGAAATGTCATGCGCCGGTTGGCGCACCACTCCTGATGAGGCTTCTTGCGGCCTCAGAAGATCCCGTTGGCGAACCCCTTCTTTGACTCCTCGTCGCTGCGCGACTTGCCCTGGTGCTTTTGGAGGAGGTTGG
>DASZXF010000774.1:0-1716 GCA_035546055.1 Ktedonobacteraceae bacterium | reverse complement strand
AGGGAGCCACCAGCGCTTGACGCCGCCTCAGAGAAGTTGGGGAGGACTCATGTGAGAAACTCTGCCGCTATTCTGGCGGCTGGCGCATTTCTAGCCGCTGGCCTGCTGCTGTTTTCTTTGCTGGCGTTCTCTCTCGCGCTCGCGGTACTCGGCCATAACAGCCTGGTGTTCAGGGGAAAGCAAGCACTCTTCCTGAGCGTCGATAAATTCTGTCAACAGGGTACTGGAGTCCACCTCGAAGGCCGCATCAATCTGGCGTTTCGTGTGTTTAAGGGCGGTAAACGGGATAGACAGCAATTCCTGCGCCAGGGCCAGAGAACGGGCTTCGAGTTGCTCCGTGGGCACAACCTCACCAATCAAGTGCAGAGCCAGCGCCTCTGCCGGAGTAAGGCGATGTCCGAGCAAGGCGAGTTGTTTAGCTGGCCCGGCTCCAATCAAGCGCGCCAGGCGCATGGGACCGAGCGCGGCGATCAGTCCCTCGCGCACCGCTGGAATGCTCAGAACCGCGTTCGAGGCAGCAATGCGTAGATCGCAAGCCAGAGCTACCTGCAAACCACCTCCCAGGCAATAGCCCTGAATGGCGGCCAGCGTAATCGCGTCCAATTCCGCCAGACCGAGCACGCCGCGCTCCCAGGTGGCAAACCAATCAGGACTGAGATTGCCTGCTGCCAGTTCTTTGACATCCAATCCACTGCAAAACGACGTGCCCTCCCCACTGACGATCACCACGTGGACATCGCTCTGCTCTTTCAGGTACTCGGTCACTGCCACCAAATCATTGACCCAGGCCCAGTTGGCCGCGTTTAAAGCCTCCGGGCGGTTCAAGCGCAGGCGCGCCAGAGGACCGTCTACCTCAAAGAGCATGGTCTCCAGGGTCAAACCTGCCATGATTTTTCTCCTCCTATCTGCGTTGATTCTGACTATGCATTGTTCATACAAAAAGTATAGCACAGTATATCCCCAGGCCTGTGTTGCGAGGCGCCCTATGCTGGAAATAGCCGGTATCCCATCCCGCGCTAGCAGCGGGAACACCGGACAGAAAGGGAATCAGGCGCTGCGCACGCGGTTGCTTATACAACTTCTCTCTGAAGCAGTTCCCAGAGAGCGACAACGTGTTCATGTTCAGTGGCAGGAGTGCCAATGGAGATGCGGACCATCCAGCGGTTATCGAGGACAGCGGGAGTAAGATAGGCATGGCCGGAGGCATTCACGCGGGCGGCCCAGGCCAGGGTATGCTGGTCCAACGCGGGACCGCTGAGGCCGGGCGGATCGTGGCGCACACAGATGGTTTGCAGAACGACAGGGGCAAGCACACGCCAGTCAGGGGTTTTCGCGACCTGTTCAGCCAGCCAGCTCGCGTTGCTGATATCGCGGCGCAGGCGGGCCTGGAGTCCGGCCACTCCCTGTTCGCGGATCAGGCACCAGAGCTTGAGGGCGCGGAAGCGGCGTCCCAGCGGAATACCCCAGTCGCGCAGATTCTTGACCTGATCATCAACTGCACTCTGCAAGAAACTGGGATTTGTGCCCATGACGCGGATCAGGTGCTGAGAATCGCGCACATAATACAGCGAGCAATCGAAGACGGCTCCCAACCATTTATGCGCGTTGATGACCAGCGAATCGGCCTCCTCGATGCCCCGCCACATCCAGCGGCATTCGGGCAGGATCATAGCGGAACCTGCCAGCGCTGTATCCACATGGACCCATATTTTGTGC
>DASZXF010000773.1:0-5974 GCA_035546055.1 Ktedonobacteraceae bacterium | reverse complement strand
CCTTCTCTGGTCGCTTCAATGATCTCTTTCGCGCGTGGCCGGTCATTAATCAGACCCGAACAGACCCCCCGGCTGACCGGTCCCTGAGCAGGACAGCCCATGTTAAGGTCTATCCCGTCGAAGCCCAGATCTATCAGATGCCTGGCAGCCCGGCAAAAGTTCTCAGGCTCCGATCCCCAGATTTGTGCGACCAGCGGCTTCTCCACTTCGGTGTATTGCAACCTATGGACAACATGCCTCGCCCCTTTGGAAAACATCCCCTCGACATTGGTAAACTCGGTAAAAAAGACCGTTGGCTTGCCATAACGGGCGATCACCTGCCGCAACACGGTATCAGTCACGTCTTCCATTGGTGCAAGAATCAAGATAGGTTTTTCTAAGGTTTGCCAGAAATTGGAATATCCCTGGTCGCTCACAATGGTCACTCTTTCTCTATCTCTTTGCTGTTTTCAGCCAGTATACGTCACCCTTAGCTGTCCGGTCAATTCCTTGCCGCGTCCCAAAAATGGATCCGCTGCTCCTCTCCACTCCAGGCGGCTGCGCTGGCAAAGCCAGATCGCTCAGATCCGTACCTCGCCCAGTCGCCAGGAATCAACGGCGTTTTTGATTCCTTGAATGTAGGCGTCAACATCATTGTGGTCCGAGCTGGGCGCGTAAACAGGAATGATCTGATCAATAGTCTTCAGCTTCCACTCTTGCACGTATTGTTTCTTAATCAGCTTATACCAATCGACAAAGCCATCTTCCCAGCTGGCGTATTTGCGATAACCATCATAGCTCTTGTAGCCCGGCGTGGCACGAATGTTGCCCAGCGAAAGCGTCACGCGCGCAACGCCGGTGGTGCCAAAACTGCTTTCGTGCATAAAGAAGGCCAGGGCGTACACGGGATCAATAGTATACTTTACGCCGTCGTCGTAAAGCGCCTGCCCTTTGCCGCTGGCCGGCGAACCATAGAAGTCGAGCACGCGATTGATGAAATCCGCGCTGATGGTGGGCGGTCCGCTGACCTCGTAGCGCGTGTCCAGGCGAACACTGATATCCAGTATGTGCGCATGGCTCAAAATCCAGGCGGCTCCCAGCATGACGATCATGAGTGTGGCGGCGATTACCAGAGAACAGGATAAAGGGCTCTGGCGCCTTTTCTTTGTAGATCCGCGACGACTGCGCCGCTTTGCAACCGCTGACATAGACCTGCTCTCCATAGTTCAATCATAGATGAGTTTTATTACATTCACTATAACCGATTTTACGTGTGGAGACAATGATCTGTTGCACAAACACCCCGGAAATCCCGGCGGGACGCCAGTAGTTGGTCAAGGTCCAAACGAAAGGCAAGCCAAGCAGGAGTGCAGAGGGCGGCAGCCCTTTGCCGGGGCGCGGTGTGTCCCCGCCTTTTCCCCTCTTCCCGCGCCGCCTGTGGCGGCGCACTTTTCGCATGGAGTTTGACAGCCTACCAGGCTTCCTCTTCCATGCCATATTCATAGGAAAGAAGCATCAACAGAGAAGGATGCAGTTGGGCAGATGAGTAACGCCCGGGCTTCGGCAGGCCGGCAGGAGCATGGTAAAATGCTATATAATGATCAGGATGACAGGACGCTGCTCGCTGGTGAGCAGTTCATCATAGTTGATTCACATCCTGGTTGCTGACGAAAGGTAGACATTCTTATGACAGATACACTCGCTTCCCGTCCGGTGCAAACACCACCGGCGACCGATCTCTATAATATTGACCATCTCCTGAGCGAAGAAGAACGTATGGTACGCGATACGGTGCGCAAGTTTGTCCAGGATCGGGTGCTACCGATCATCGGTGAGCATTTCGAGGCCGGCACTTTCCCGCGCCAGTTGATTCCTGAACTGGCCGAGCTGGGTCTGCTGGGGATGCACCTGGAGGGCTATGGCTGCTCCGGTCTGAGCGCGGTCTGCTACGGATTGGCCTGCCAGGAACTGGAAGCGGGCGATAGTGGTCTGCGTTCGTTTGTCTCGGTTCAGGGTTCGCTGGCGATGTTCCCGATCTGGAAATTCGGCTCGGAGGAGCAAAAAGAGCACTGGCTACCCAGAATGGCCAGGGGCGAGGTCATCGGTTGCTTCGGTCTGACCGAGCCGGACTCCGGCAGCGATCCGGGCAGTATGCAGACCAGGGCGCGGCGCGATGGCGATACGTATATTTTAAACGGGACGAAAATGTGGATTACCAATGGAGGCATTGCCGATGTAGCCGTGGTCTGGGCTAAAACCGACGAGGGCATTCGCGGCTTCCTGGTTGAACGCGATACACCCGGCTTCAGCACCAGCAACATCCACCAGAAGCTCTCGCTGCGCGCATCGATCACTTCCGAACTGCATTTCGCCGATTGCCGCATACCCGCCGCGAATATGCTGCCGAATGTGCGCGGTCTGCGGGGTCCGCTTTCGTGCCTGGACGAAGCTCGCTATGGCATCGCCTGGGGCGCGACCGGCGCGGCGCGCGCCTGCTATGAAACCGCTCTTGATTACGCGAAGGCGCGCGTGCAATTCGGAAAACCCATTGCCAGCTTCCAGCTTGTCCAGCAAAAACTGGCGATCATGGCCACCGAACTGGTGAAATCCCAGCTGCTCTCCCTGCAACTGGGCCGCCTGAAAGACGAGGGACTGCTGCATCCGGTGCAAATTTCAGTAGCCAAGCGCAACAATGTACGCGAAGCTATCAAGACCGCGCGCGAGGCCCGCACGATCCTGGGGGCCAATGGTATCACGCTCGAATATCCAATCAGCCGCCACTCGAATAACCTGGAGTCGGTCTTCACCTACGAGGGCACCGATGATATCCACACGCTGATTATCGGCCAGGCTTTGACCGGCAGCAATGCCTTCTCCTGAGATTGTTATTATCAATCCCCCCCACTCTTCCCAGCGCCGCAAGGGCGCGTTTCCCCTCCCACTCCAGGGGAAATGATGAGGTTTGGCGGGCGCGCAGCACTCGCCAAACCTCATCCCAAAAGAGGGAGCACGACAAACGATTGAGGCCACCTCAGAAATAGCAGGGATGGCTCATGGTAATGACCGTCCTCGAACCGGAAAAGAGCCGGGCCGCTAGACAGTGCTTGTCGTACATGCCCGAATATATGGCAAAAGCTCGTGGACTATTTCCAGGTGATCAAAAGGCATGATGTAGACGCCCTGCACAACAGCAGAGAGATCCTTAAAAATTTCTCTGGCGATCTCAATCCCAACCTTACGCCCCTGCTCGCCTGCCTGGCGCAAACGCTCACGCACGTGCTGAGGAATGGTAATGCCCGGAACTTCGTTATGAAATTTCTCAGCCTGCTGATAAGAGTGCAGGGGCTGCAGACCAATCAGGATGGGCAGCGAGAGCGCTCCATAGCGCTGCCTGTAACATGCGAGATAATCAAGCAGAGCATTGACATCAAAAACAGGCTGCGTCATGATAAACATGGCCCCACCCGCGATTTTTTGATGCAGACGCTCCAGATCCAGATCTCTATCAGTCGCGGTGGGATTCGCGGCGCAGCCGATATAAAAAGAGCTGCTGGCGGCCAGCTTCCTCCCCCTGGCGTCAAGACCCTGGTTCAAGTTGCTCATCATGGCAATCAGGCCAATACTATCCACGTCCCAGATGCCCGTGGCGTCGGGGAAGTCTCCATGCGCGGGCGGGTCACCGGTGATGGCGATGATGTTACGCACATCGGTGGCATGGGCGCCAATAACATCACTTTGCAAGGCCATCAAATTGCGGTCGCGCGGCGTCAAATGCGCGATGGTCTCCATACCGGTGTGCTGCTGAATCAGGCGCGCGGCTGCGACGTTGTTCATACGCACACGCGCGGTCGCATTATCAGGGATGTTGATTACGTCCGCGCCGCTCTCGCGAATGGCGCTGGCGGTCTGCAAAAAACGGGTAAATTTGACGCTGCGCGGCGGCAACATCTCGACGCTGACCACAAAGCGCTTTTTCTGCAACAGCTCAGCCAGGTAGGTGGGCGCGGGCGATGCTGGATCGCGTTCCAGACAATCAGCTGACTTCTCCGCTTCGATGATAGCACGACTATAAGAAGGTTCGAGCTGCGGCGCGGGAGTCGCGGCGGCGGGCGCGAATTCAAGCAGGGTTTGCTTCATGGCGGCGATATGCCGGGGCGTGGTGCCACAACAACCACCGATCAGGCGAACGCCCGCCTGTACAAAGCGGCGCGTGTAATCGGCGAAGTAGTCGGGCGTGGAGATGTACATAAAGCGATTGCCGACACGCCTGGGCAGACCCGCGTTTGGCTGAGCGGAGACAAGCAGTTGTTCCGGGGCGCCCGCGCACATGGCTTTGATGATCTCGAACATGCTGGATGGACCCAGCGCGCAGTTGACCCCTACAACGTTCGCGCCCCGCTCTTTCAATGTTCTGGCGACGAGCAGGGGATCTTCGCCGCTGGCCACCAGGCCGTCATCGGCAAAGGTCATCTGCGCAACTACAGGCAGATCGGTGACGCTGCGCACCGCCGCCAGGGCCGCGCTGATCTCCGCCATATCTGAGAAGGTTTCCAGCAAGAAGAGATCGACGCCTGCCTGCAAAAGCGCCTCGGCCTGTTCAAGAAAAGCCTCATAGGCTGCGGCGGCGGTGATGGTGCCCAGCGGGGCCAGGGGACTGCCCAGCGGACCAATACTGCCCGCCAGAAAAACGGCGGCATCGCTGAGTTCACGCGCTTCGCGGGCTACCTTCGCCCCGGCGCGATTGATCTCACGTACTACATGCTCCAGACCGTGTTCAGCCAGGCGGTAACGATTGGCCCCGAATGTATTTGTCTCAATCACCTGAGCGCCGGCTGCAATATAATCCAGGTGAATGCCTTTAATCAGTTCAGGGCTGCTGAGGTTCAGTTGTTCAAAGCAGTGTTCGTGTGAAACGCCTCTGATATGCAATTCACTGCCCATACCGCCATCGCACAAAAGCGGCCCTCGCTGAAGCTGTTCTAAAAACGTTCCCGATGCATTCATTGCCTCTCCAATCCTTTCGCTGACTGCCCTCACAAGATAGTCTCCTGTTGTTTCAGAGCAGTCTGCGCGCTCAAATGTTTCAACATCGCGATCTTGCGGCAGCTTAGCTGACCTGCGTGGTAAAAACGACAAGGCGCTGATCGTATCCATGACCGGTCCAGACGCCGCTACAGGTAATTAAATTGAGATGGTGAGCCGTGGAAGGTCCAAAAACGGCGTTCAGCACCTCATCGCTGGCGGCGGTGGCGGGATACGAGACGGTGCGATCTACGACAAAATGAAGTTTCTGCCCTTCGTTGGTGGTAATATAGACATCGTTGCCGGCGCGCAGATCTTTTAAGGACCAGAAAACCGCTGGATCGCCGCCCACGCGGTCCACATGTCCGGCAATCACGGCGTTACCTGCCTGCCCCGGCGCAGATCCCGGCGCGTACCAGAACACATGAGTCCAGTAGGGCGATTTAACCGCCTGCGAGACCGGCGCATCCATCAATCCCTGAGCGGTTCGCCCTACATTCATTACGTCCGCGTCCACCTTGATAGCGGGAATGGCCAGGTGCGCGGGCTGCCAGGGCTCAGGAGCCAGCGAGTTGATGGTGGCCACAGCCGGCTGGCGGGTATAATTGTAAATGACCAGGCCCGCCACGACGAGCAGGACCAGTAAAGCATAGAACTTGATCTTCTTCATAGCACACCCATTATAACCTGTTGCTTTACATTACCGTTACCAGGCAGTATAGTTAATGCAGAGATAAGAATCAATATCACGTAAGGGAAGAAAGAAGGTGACACTGATGGCTGATTATGAACAGCAACTCCGCGCTTATATAGAGGAGCAGCAGATTCAGGCTGAGCATCTTTCGTTTACACAATCCTGTCATTCCGTGGAAGAGGCGGCCCTGGCGGTGAACGCCACGGTTGAGGATCTCATCAAGAGTATTTGCCTGCTGGATGACGAGAATCGCCTGGTGGTGGCGATTGTCAAGGGCGA
>DASZXF010000772.1:0-3050 GCA_035546055.1 Ktedonobacteraceae bacterium | reverse complement strand
CTGAAAACAACTTCCCGACTGAAATTGTCGCGTATACCAATGATAAGAAGCCGCAGCCGGAGCCGCGCCAGCGCAAACGCAGAACATGGCGCGTGGTCAGCCTGAGCATCGCCGCCGCTGTGGTGGCTGTGAACCTGCTGGCCTGGTCGATTCTGACCCATACCCTGCGCCCGAATACGACGAATACAGGCTCGGCGGTCCCCACGCCGACGGCCACCGCTGCCGGTGTGACGCCCACAACCGGCCAGGCGGGCCATCTCGGGAAAACGCTTTTCGTCTATCCGCCAGCCGGACAGACCCCCGTCGATGACTTTATGTCGGTTGGCTGGTCGTCTGACGGCAAATACATCTCCCTGAGCGAGTTTGGCGTGACTCTGTTCAATGCCTCGAATGGCTCTATCGTGAAACAACTGGGTGAATCATCGGGAAGCGCCTGGACGAGCTGGTCGCCGGATGGGAAGCGCCTGGCCCTCTCCAGCAGCAATGTACAGATCTGGGACGTGCAGACGGGCAAAGTGCTGGTTACATATACGCCCCCCAGCGCTCCCGTGGTCAGCCAGGCATCCTCCAACGGCGCGCTGAGCGCGCTCAGCGGCGGCAACATGATCTACGACTCCGAGTGGTCACCCAATGGAAAACAGATCGCTTCGGCGGTCAACGGCTATGGCTATGGCTATAACGTGCAGGTCTGGGATGCCGCCACCGGCGCGCCAGTCCATACCTTCGAGATCAAGCCCAACGCCACCGCCGATGACTATATCACCGGCGTGGCCTGGTCGGCGGACGGCAAATATCTCATGGCCAATAGCCCGTCCGACGGCATCTTTGTCTGGGAAGTCGCCAGCCATAAACTTGTCTACAAGCATGCAGGCGCTTCCAGGGCCGTCTGGGCGCCGCAGGGCCATGCCATTGCCAGCGGCGATGAGCACGGCAAAGTGCAGGTCTGGGATGCCACCACAGGAGCGACTCAGTTCTCCTTCCAGGGACAGAAAAACAGCGCTGTCAGCTCGCTGGCCTGGTCGCCTGATGGCAAATACATCGCCGTCGGTGGCAGCGATGTGCGCATCTGGGATGTCACCCGGCACAAACTGCACTACACCTATACCGGCTTTGGTCAGCACAAGAACTTCGCCGTCAACGGCCTGGCCTGGTCGCCCGATAGCACCAGAATTGTCGCCATGGGTGTAGGTATGGATGTCACCGCGCCTCACACCGGCATCCCTCTGGACTCCATCCGGGTCTGGATCGCCGCCTGAACAACCTCAACCCTGGATCAGACGCTCAACCATGATCCATCTCACCAGGGAAATGACCGGAGAGCCTGGCCCTCCGGTCATTTCCCTGAAAATGCCCCGCTTTCCTCTTACCCGCCTGTCTGTTTCGCCCTTCTGGACAGCAGCCAGAACAGGCTGCCCAGCAGATAGAGTGCGCCGTTCAACATCAGCAGCCAGGGAATGCCAGCAGGCAGAGGCACAAGTCCTGCTCCTACCATGCCCGCAATCTGCGCAAGCGTCTGGAACGCTGTATAGATCGCCAGCACTCGCCCCAGAGAGCGGTTGGGGACGCATTCCTGAAGCATGGTTGACAATTGCATGGTCGTCGCAGCCGTAGCAGCGCCAAAGATGAGATTAAATGCCAGATTGAGGATGAGCGCGTGGTTCCAGGCCATCAACAGCAGCGCCAGACCTCCTCCGACCAGACCTCCTGAGACGAACAGTGTACCGGGGAGGCGCCGTCGATCCCTTTGCCCCTGTCCCAGCGCCAGGCAGACCGCCCCTTCGCCAAGAGCCTGTGCGGTCAGAAGCCATCCATAGGCCACAGGCCCGGCTTCCAGAATCGCGCGTGCCAGCGACGGGAAGAGAATGTTGAGTGTACCAGCGGTCCAGGCCATAATCGCCATCGGCAAGAACAGAATACCTATCCAGGCAGGAAGGCCGCCAGGCACATGAACTGGCCACGCCTTCAGTCCGAGCATCCTTTCAGGCCAGCGAGAGAAGAAAGATCGTTTGCTTGCCGGGAGCGACGTTGCACGCGGCTGTGGCAGCGGCAGAGCCAGCAAACAGACGCTCCCCGCCGAAATGAGGAATGTAGTGATGTCGATGATAATCACCCCTGGAGGCCCAGAACGCAGCAGAATGAAGGTACTGAGCGACGGCGCAAGAATCCGCACGCCGCTATCGCTCAGCATATACAGCGCATTAGAAGCGAGCAGCGCGGAGGGCTTAATAAGTTGTGGCAACAACGCGCTGCGCGCTGGCCAGAAGAACGCCGCCAGAGCCGATTGCGCAAAACCTGCGACATAGATAGGCCAGATCATCTCAGGCCGCAGCATGACCGCGCCCAGTAAAGCCAGAAAAAGTCCGGCGCGAGCGCTTTCAGCCACCAGCATAATGCCGCGCCGGGGCCAGCGATCAACGACCACGCCGACAAGAGGCGCGAAAATCAGTGCAGGCAGCGTCGACGTAATCAGCACCGCCCCCGTGGCGGACGCCGAGCTGGTCTGCTCATATATCCAGAAGGTGATGGCGATAAAAAAAACATAGTCGCCAACGATAGAAATGGTGTGCGCGACCCAGAGGAGACAAAAGTTTCGCTGAGAAAGCAGCGCGAGCACAGCATTACTCCTTTGCCAGACCCGCCGCCGGCAACAACGCCATGGCATTCGCACGCGAGGAAAGAAACAGCGCACCGACTGCCAGGAGAGGGGGATAAGTGAGATAACCGGCGGGTCTACAGAAGCAATCTGACCACCTCGCATATTATAGCAGAGCTGGTCAAGGGCACCCTATTTGCCGAGGCGGCTCCTCCCTGGCATACAGACGAGGCAGGCACTCTTCTCCATCAATGACCCCTTGCGTCTTTCCTTGTCGTCAGCTATAATATATTTGAATATCAAGATAATTGATTGGTAAAGGAGGGGGAATGGCTTCGGAGCGTCTGGTGGAAGGACTGATCTCGTTGTCGCGTTTGCTGCGGCCTGGACGCGACTCCGGGATGACGCCGCAGCAGTACTGGTTGTTGCGCCAGCTCAGGCGAGATGGCGCTTTGAG
>DASZXF010000771.1:0-5870 GCA_035546055.1 Ktedonobacteraceae bacterium | reverse complement strand
GGGGTGGGGAAACGCGCCCTTGAGATGCTGGAAAAAGTGGGGAGGACTGATAAAAAGAGGGGGCGGGGCGCAACCAGCGCTGGAGGCCGCCTCAGAAAAAGGGGGGAGGACTCATGTAACAACCATCTACTTGCAGGAGGCGAATTGAATCTAATAGGCATTTTTCCTCGACATTAAATAGATTTCATTGAAATCAAGTGTAATCTCATGGTATGCTTGCTGTGGACCCTGGACATGCCGCCTTTGTTCTGGCGTGTCGCAGTATGTTCCATACGAGGTTTACTTGTTGTATGAGTACCAGAACGCCATCCACATCCCCGTTTCTTGCCACTTTCCCCGGTCGTTCCTACTATGATCCCGCCGTCTACGCACGCGAACAGGAGCGCATCTTCTCGCGTATGTGGGTTTATGCTGGCCATGTGAGCAGCTTGCCGGAGCCTGGTTCGTATCGCGTGGTCCAACTGGCCGGTGAGAGCGTGATTGTCGTGCGTGATAAGCGCGGAGCATTGCGCGCTTTTTTGAATGTCTGCCGGCATCGCGGTTCGCGACTGTGTAGCGAGGTCAGCGGAACCTTGAAGGGCTCTATCCAGTGTCGTTATCACGCCTGGACCTATGGTCTGGACGGTCAATTGCTGGGCGCGCCCAATGTCTTCAATCTGGAGGAATTTGATCGTTCTTCCTATGGTCTGCACCCCGTCGCCCTGGAGGTCTGGCAAGGCCTGATCTGGCTGAACCTGAGCGTTGAACCACCCTCGCTGGTTGAGCAGATGAACGATCCCGTTGTGCAGGAATTTGGCGGCAATGGCCCTATCGAGCGCTATGATATCGCCAATCTCAAGGTCGCGCACACTATTACCTATGATGTGCGCGCCAACTGGAAGCTGATTACCGAGAACACGCTGGAATGCTACCACTGTGGTCCCATGCATCCCGAACTCTGCGATTTGCTGCCCATGTATCGCACCGGGCGAGTGGATGATGAGGACGGCGCCAGCCTGGGAGAGCATGTTGAGGCCTTTAGCATTACTGGCAAGGCCAGTCGTCCGCCGCTGCCCGGTCTGACCCCGCAGGACTGCCGGCGCTACTACGGCTTTTTTGGTATGCCTAACGTTTTCTTAAATCTGCTCAGCGACCACGTGGCTATCGACTCCATCCAGCCCATCGCGCCAGACCGCACGATTGTTACTTCCGCATGGCTGTTCGATCCCGTCGAAATGGCAAAATCCACCTTCAATCCCATGGATGCCGTGGAAATACTCGATCTGGTCAACCGTCAGGACTGGGAAGTGTGCGAGCTGGCCCAGCAAGGAACCACCTCGCGCGCCTTCGCCCGGGGCGGCAACTATGCTCCCCTGGAACACCATATCCGTCAGTTCGTCGACTATATCCTGGCGAGGATGTAGGAGATGAAAATAAAGGAGCAGGTCGGAGATCGTGCCTGCTCCTGCGAGAATATCCATCCTCTGTCCCTTGAAATGCTGGCGGAGCATATGGTATAACTGAAAGAGAAGAGGGATGGACCCTCTGAGAGCTTTTGTGATACGGATAGATTCTGAAACAGTACATATTGCTGTCTTCTATGGATCTCACACCAGTTTACAGGTGGCACGGGTGCCGCATCCTCTGCGGATCTCACGCCAGTTTTCCGGTGGCAAGGGTGCCATACACGGGACATGCCAGGCGGTGTCACCGGGAATCCGATCCCAGATGGATCGGCCTGTGAAACTTTTCTCCACGCGTCTCCGGCGACCAGCCTGAACCATATCCCCTTTTGCAATCTTATCCTTATTGCAATCGTAATGCAAAGGATTTTATGGAACCTCACAGTTTGCCTCAGAACACATTGCAGTTGATTACGTCCAATGATGAGTATCTTCATGCCCATATTCCCTGGTGGCGCGATGTGAGCGCGGACGTGCGGGCGCAGTTGCGCCTGGAACCGCTGGCCGTGGATGGACGGTGCATGGTTGATGTGGTGGTGATTGGCGGAGGTGTGGCGGGCTTGAGCGCGGCTTTGGGTGCCCGCGCGGCTGGCGCGGAGGTGCTTGTGCTGGAGGCGACGGCAGGTCTGGGAAGAGGGGCGACGGGACGCAATGCTGGCATTTTGAGTGCTGGTGTGAATATGGGTATGGCTAATCTGGACCCCAGGGGAGACGCGGCTCGCTTCTGGCCGGAAACTACAAGGGTTTTGCTGGATCTGGTCGCGGAGTCCAGGCGAGCGGGGAGTTTATTGCAGGCTAATCTGACCGGTTCATTGAGCCTGGCTGAGAGCGCGCACGCGGCCCGTGAACTGGCGCGGGAGGTCAAAGCGCGCGTGGCGCTGGGGGTGAAGGCGGAATTGTGGAGCGCTGAGCAGGTGGCAGAGCGAACCGGCGGACGGCTGAATACCCGTCATATCCAGCGGGCGATGTGGCTGCCCGACGAGGGGCGTATTCATCCCCTGACCTTGCTGGCGCACCTGGCGCGCAAAGCGCGGGCCGTCGGTGTGAAGATAGCTGGCAACGCCGAGGTGGCCTGGTTCGCTGAACAGACGCCGGCGAGCGGACCGGCTACCTGGAGTCTGATGCTCACCAGCGGCCAGATCATCCAGGCGCGTGGCTTGATCAATGCCGTTGGACCCACGGCGCAGCCGACTGCGCGCATCTATGCCCTGGCCTTCGAGGCCAATCTGCCCGATGATTTCCCCCTTTTCTGGGACGCCTCGCCCTATACCTACGCCGATTATCGCGCGGGCTATGGCCGCTTGACGGTCAGCGGAGGACGCTACGGGAAGGTTGGAGGCAACCGGCATGAGGCTGGCTATTATCAACGGCTGAGTGCTGGCGCTCGCCACTGGCTACCGGAACTCACTACCCAACAACCGGTCTACCAGTGGAGCGTTGATCTGAATGTTACCGCCGACATGGTGCCCAATCTGCGTCCCCTGGGCGAGCAAGCTCCTGGCCTGGCTGTCGAAGGATTGGGCGCTCTGGGTGTCCTGCCTGGCATTGTGCTCGGCCAGCGCGGCGGCGCGCATATCGCCAGCACCCTGAGCGAGCATGGCCCGCTTTTGAGAGCAGGCTGAGTACCGGATCTGACTTTTGAGAACGTTCTGTTAATAGCGGAGATACGCGGTGGAACGTGTTGAGTATGGTGAAAAAGGAAAAGCGGAAAATCCGTCGCAAAAGCAGCGGGGTTTGGGATATAATTGAAAGAAGAAAGTTCATCCATACACAGAACGGTCAGAAAGCGTCTATGCAAGATCAGAAGAGAAACCTGGGGGGGATGCCGAGGGGAGAGGAGCAGCGGTGGTCCGCGTATACCGCCGCTCCCTCCCTGGCTGAGGTGCCAGAAGCTGTCTCAGTACACGACCCGAATTCGACCATCAGCGCGGCAGCCAGAGCCGCTGAACGGGCGCGTTTGCGCCAGGGCGTCATGCATGTGCGCCTGCGCCATTTGTACTGCACGTTAGAAGAAGAGGCCGATCCTTCGCTGCGGGGTCAGGCCTTTGTTGTGGGGACTGGCACCGGGCGGCCCAATGAACCGGGACGAGTGATCGATGCTTCGCCAGCGGCTATACGCCTGGGTGTCAGTCCCGGTATGCCTTTGCGGCGCGCCTATCGTCTGGCGCCGCGAGCGCGCTTTTTGCCCGCTGTCCACGAACGCTATCAGCCACGGCTCCAGCGCATCAAGGAATGTTACCGGGCTTATTCGCGCATTATCGAGTCAATTCCCTTTGCCGATGCCTATATCGACTTGCGCGGCTGCGAATTGAGCTTTGATTCGCCTGTTGTGCTGGGCGAACGGTTGTGCAGGGAACTCGGCGAACTGGGCGTGATTCCGCTGATTGGCATCGCGAATGGCAAGGCGCTGGCCGAACTGGCGGCGCTGATGAGTCGCAAGGATGGACGCCAGGGCGTGCTCTATGTGCCGCCGGGACGCGAGGCATCCTTTGTCCAGACTCTGCCCCTCTCGATTCTTCTCCAGGTCAGAGCCGCCGGTGCGGGTTTGCCCGCCGCTGTGCCCGAACTGGACGAGCACGAAAACAGCAATTCTCGCATACCCGACATCGCGGCGAGCAGCGAGCAGGTTGATGCCGTCGCGGTCTCCGAGACGGTCAGCCATTTCAGAGATTTTGGCATTACGACCTTCGCGCAGGTTTCGCTGCTCAATGAGGATGGACTGACGCGCCGCCTGGGACGCCTGGGCGCCTGGGTCTATCAACTGGCCTGCGGAAATGATACCAGCCTGGTCGTTCCTGATGCTCCCCCGCTCAGCCAGAATGCGCGGGTTCGTTTTCACCACGCCGCTGACGCTGATGAAGCCTGTGAGGCCATTCGTCGTCTGGCCAATTATCTCAGCGAGCGCCTGCGCGAACAGCGTCTCAAAGGGCGGGTGATCGCGCTCGTCCTCTGGCCAAATCGACCTGCGCGCGAGACGCGGCGGCTGGTCATGGACGAGCATGGCGAAGAGGTCGCTGTCACTGCCTCCGAAGAAACCACCGGCGGACAGGTTGTGCTGGAACGGCATACAGATGAGGCAGATGTGATCGCCCATCATATATTGATGCTTTTCGCGCACTACCATCGACCTGCCTATCGCTATCTCCAGGTTCAGGTGCGCGTTGGCGATATCGTCAGCCCTTCACCTGCCAGCTACATGCCGCCTCAGCGCCCGCGAGGTCGCCTTACGCGTAAACTGTAGCATTTGCCGATCAGGCTATGTCCTGGCCAAATGTTGTATGCTTCGGTTAAAATGAAACGAATCGAGCTTCTTCCGCGATATAATAAATAGGAGAGAAGGGGTTCCTCGAACCATGCCCCCGAGGCGGGACATGGGCATCTCACTATGTTTTATTCCTGATTTTATCAACGCCGATGTATCTTTCTGATCGTTTGTCACGCAAGGTATTCTCCAAAGAAGGAAAAGACCGCCTGGTGACGCTCATTGTGCTCTTTTGCTATGGTAAAGAGGGAACGGGTGGGCACGTCATAAACAGGGGGAATATGGTATATGTCTATTACGTCATCAAATAAGCAAGAACGACATACGGAGTTTACGGATTTATTAGCTCGCCATGCTGGTCTGGCCGACTGGCTCGCCCCTGTTGTTTCTGGCGGTGATGAGGTGCGGCTGGAGGGTCTGTGGTTGCGTTTTCTGGCCAAGTGTGCGGACCAGGGCATCGCCAGAACCGCGTATCCATTTAACAATGAAGAGCAGGCCAGGCGGGATTTTCAAGCCTATCTCAAAGACGCTCAGGAGGAGATTCGCGCGTTTCGCCTGTCCTCTCAGGACGAAGCCCCGGTAGAGCAGCTTGATTTTCCTCCGCCTGATGTGAACTATGCGCCCGCCCTGACCGCTGGCCAGGGCAGCGATCAAGCGCCTGTGGGCGACGATACCTCTTCGTCCGTGCAGCAACATATTCTTAGAGTCAAAAATAGCGAGATGGAGATGAACGCCGAGGCGGACCAGCCAGCGGCAGCGGAAACGCCTTTGATCTCGTTGCCAGCTCACGAGGCAGAGTCCGACGATGTGACAGAATTGCAGACCGTGCATATACCGGCAGTCTCTCTGCCAGAGGTTGAGAAAACGCCTGCCACGGAGGAGGATGGGTTGCGGCGAGTGGCCGGGCCAGGCTCGGTGGACGGCGAGGCCGGGCACAAAGAGCACGAGCAGCCAGAGGAAGATGTGACGGAGCTGGAGACCGCGCATATGCCTGTCGTCGGCAAGGAGGAGCGGAAAGAGGCTGAGGAACTGGCGGACGACGATGCCGGCCACTCTCAGGCGCAAGATATTGCCGGGCGGGAGACTGCGCACACACCGGCGATCAGCAGCGTCAGGCAGGAGGAGGCCGAGAAGTCAGAAAAGGACATCGCCGGGCAGGCAACTGC
>DASZXF010000770.1:0-2919 GCA_035546055.1 Ktedonobacteraceae bacterium | reverse complement strand
GGAGGTTCTATGTCTCTGGATCGTTTGCGCTACGAAATACGTTTGCTGGGCAAGCCAGTTTTTCTGATGCCTGTGCTGGTCGTCGCTGGTCTGGCCTTGCTGCTGACGATAGCTAATCGCGGAATTTCGGCCAGCACGCTGGCGCGCTCTATGGGAGGGAGCCTGGAGATATTGTTGCCCCTGGCTGCGGGCATTGTGGTGGCCACGGTGGCCACGCATGACCGGGCTATGGAATTGCAACTGACCATGCCGCGCAAATATCAGCGCACTGCCAGCGGGCGTTTTCTCTTTATTCTGGGCTGGAGTTCCCTGGTCTCTGTGCTGACCAGCGCGTTATTGCTGGCGTTGCATCACTGGCGCCTGCCTGAGCAGATTGCTGACTGGAACCAGCCCTGGCAGTTTCTTACCTGGCAACTGACCTGGCTCTCCTCGACTCTCTGGCTGGTCGCTCTCGGTCTGGTGCTCTCGTTGCTCATTCGCAGTCGCTCTGCCAGCGGCGCCCTGCTCGGCGTTTTTGCCTTTGCCCAGATCATGTTTCACAATGCCTTTAATGAGGCTGCCTATCTCCATCCTGTCTATCTTTTTCCTCTGACCTTCACACCTGAGGCGCATTACTGGCTGACGAATCGCCTGGAATTGCTCGCTACAGCGGTGGTGTTGCTGGGTCTGGCCTGGTTACTGTTACGCCGGTCCGAAATGTTGCTTTCGCATGCTCCTGGTGAGGAATAAACTAAACTGTTATGAGAGATATATCGATGAAAGGAAAGATCTCATGGAGGCCTGGAAAATGCTGCGGGGAGTTGCGCGCTACGAATTTTTGATGCAGATTCGCCGCCCTGCGCTGTGGCTGGCTTTTCTGGTGTTTGCGATCCTGAGTTTCAGATCCGTGACTGCTCAGTTGTACGATCCCCATTTTATGGCCATGCACTTCTCGATTTCCCAGTTCGCGGCTGCCCTGGCGGTGCAAACAAACTGGCTGGCGCCTCTGGGGGTTGGCATTCTGCTGGCCGACCGCCTGCCGCGTGATCGTCGCACCAGAGTTGAAGAAGTCCTCAACTCGCTGCCGAGTTCGCTCAAGGCCCGTTTGTGGGGCAAATACCTGGGCACACTGCTGGCTTCACTGGTGCCGTCGTTTGTGCTCTACCTCCTGGTAGTCTGCCTGGCCTCATGGACAACTGGCAATCCCGCTCTGATCCCCGTGGCATTGCTCTGTTATGTGCTGATCGTTTTACCAGGAATGTGTTTCGTCGCGGCCTTTTCGCTGACCCTGCCAGTCGTGATCTGGGTGCCGCTGTACCAGTTCCTCTTCTTTGGCTACTGGTTCTGGGGCAATATCCTGGCGCCGGGCTATGGTCTGCCCACGCTCAGCGGAACCATTCTGACGCCCATTGGCAGCTTTATCGCAGCCAGCTTCTTTGACATTTCGACTTTTGGAGGCATTGCACCCTCGCCTGCCATCTATGGAGTGTGCAGTATAGTGGCCATGGTGGGCCTGGCAGTTCTTGTGCTGAACGCGCTGTATTACTTTCTCGCCCTGGAGCAGGCGCGCAGATAAAGCACGCTCTATGAAAGGAGTCTGTTTATGCAGATTGATATCGAGCATCTCAATAAAATCTATCGGGGCGGAATCGCCGCCATTACTGATCTGAATCTGACTATTCCTGGTGGCATGTATGGTCTGCTTGGCCCCAATGGCGCAGGTAAAACCACCCTGATGCGCATTCTGGCCGGCATTCTGCGTCCAACCAGCGGCACCATTCAGGTTGGGGAGTACGATGGCAATAGCGAACGCGGGCGCATCGCCATCAAGCGGGTACTGGGCTACTTGCCGCAAGATCTGGGCGTGTATCCTGACCTCAGCGCACGCGAATTTCTCGCTTATATTGCCATCTTAAAAGGGATTGATGAGCGTCGAGTTCGCCAGAAGCGTGTTGAGGAACTGCTGGAACTGGTGTCGCTCTCTGATGTCGCCGGGCGCAAGCTCAAAACCTTCTCCGGCGGCATGAAGCGCCGCATAGGTATCGCTCAGGCCTTACTCAACGATCCGCGTCTGCTGATCGTTGATGAGCCGACCGCCGGCCTCGATCCAGAGGAGCGTATCCGCTTTCGCAATCTGCTCTCGGATCTGGGGGGAGATCGCGTTATCCTGCTCTCTACTCACATCGTCGAAGATATCGCCCAGACTTGCCGGCGTCTGGCCATCATGAATAAAGGGCGGATAATCTTCCAGGGCAGTACCGAAGAACTCACCAACGAAGCACGCGGCAAAGTCTGGACCGTCACCACCAGCGGAGCGAAGCCGGAGGGAGATATCACCGTTGTCTCGACCATAAATATGGGCGCGACCGTCCAGTATCGCGTAGTTGGCGATCTGCTCCAGGACAGCGGCGCGGTGTCCAGCGAGCCCAGCCTGGAGGATAGCTACGTCTGGCTGATGCGCGAGAAGCGCGCACCCGCGAGCAGCGTGGCGCGCTGGTGAGCCAGTGAGCCAGTGATATTCAGATGCTTGTTGTCTCGCTGCCAGGCGTTACACTTATGTGGGTAGTGTCTGAGGAGGCTGGGAACGTCAAAAGAAGCAGTTTACCATCGTTGTTTGAGGAGGGAAGCATGGAAAGGCAGCGCATTTCTACTGGTTCTCCGTGGGAGAATATTGTTGGCTATTCGCGGGCGGTGAGGGTTGGCCAGATGGTCTTCGTGGCAGGCACAACAGCCAGCGGACCGGATGGGCAGATTCTCTATCCAGGTGATGCTTACCGGCAGACGCGGGCTATCCTGGAGCGTATTGGCGCCGCGCTGCACGAAGTTGGGGCCGAGTTCGGCGATGTTGTGCAGACGCGTGTGTATGTGCGTGACATCAGACGTTGGGAAGAGATTGGCCGGGCGCATGGCGATGTTTTCCGCGAATTTCGGCCCGTCACT
>DASZXF010000769.1:0-2322 GCA_035546055.1 Ktedonobacteraceae bacterium | reverse complement strand
CAATCAATGGATCTTTCACCGGTTCGTGGCTCATCCTCCCGGCCAGTTCATGGCCCTGGGGCTGATTTACCCGACTGCGGATGCCAAAAAGACGGCGGCCTTCACGGGGCAATGGCCGGAGGCGCTGCAGAAGAGCGGCATTGTATTGTCCGGCTGGCAATTGCTGGGATCGACCGTTTTCGATCTCGTGATCAAGGAATTGCCGCTGGTCATTACTCCCATCGTTGTTTTGGTGATCGTCTCGCTCTGGCTGGCGTTCCGCAATTGGCGGGAGATGGTTCTGAGCATCGTTTGTGTGACTTACACCGGGCTTTGCCTGCTCGCATTGATGGTCCTGCTGGGATGGAAATGGAATCTGCTCAACCTCATGGCCATTCCGCTCCTGCTGGGCATGGGGGTTGATTTCGGCATTCACATTCAAATTGCTTTGAAGCGCTATGGGGGCGACCTGCTGGCGGTGCGCCGCTCCGTGGGACGCGCCCTTTTGCTGGCAGGAAGCACAACGGTGGTGGGTTTTGTTTCGCTGGCCTTTTCGCAAAATTCCGGCATGGCCAGCCTCGGCCAGGTTTGCGCTCTGGGGATTTTGCTGGCAATGATCGTTTCTATCTATCTGCTGCCGGTGTGGTGGAAAGCATTTCGAAAGGCTGAAGGCGGAAGGATCGCCGTGCGCCAAAAGTAACTGTTACCCGGGAAGGGAATTCGTTGTGCCAAAACTAGTGTTACCCGAGCGGACTTTAGTTTTGGTTGTTGATAGATGTAAAAGGTGAGGTGTGAGCTGGCGAGATAAAACGAGCAGGGGGGCGAGCTGCGAGCCTTAGCTCGCGCCCCCCTGCGCTTGGAGTCCGAGCACTTGGTGGGGGTCTGGGGGAGGGACTTATTCACCGTGGCCGCGCTTGGCGCAGAGTTGCGATTTCTTTCAACGTCTGGTCGACCACTCGCTTGAGCGCGAAGGGATTCAGGCGCGCTTTCTCCTCCCGCAATCGCCGCTTGGTTTGCGTGCTGACTTCCTGGCTGGCCAGCACCCGGGCCAGCGGAGTCTGGGCTGGGCCATAAACGCGCTGAATGCGGCCTTGGCGCCGTTCCTTGCGCTCTAGCTTGAGACTGGCGTGAAAGTAGTTGAGCAACTGCCCATAGGCTCCTTTGACCAGCGCATTGATCAACGGCACCACCTCGGGATTATCGTAGCGTTCGTAACCGAAGTTCTGCCGCACATGCGTCCAGTTCTTTTGTTCCACATGAGCGTTATCGTCCTTTTTGTAGGGCCGGCTGCGCGTCATAAACACGGGCTTGGGGCGTTTTTGCAGCCAATGCAGGACGTGATAATTGAGAAACTCTCCCCCATTGTCGCTGTCCAGGCCCAGCAAGACAAAGGGCAGGCAGGCTTCCAGATCCTGCAAAGCCTCCAATGTGGCTGCCTGTCCCCGGCCCCACATCGCACGCACTTCCACCCAAGTGGTGGCGTAATCGACAGCGTCAACCATCCAGACGTATTCTCCAGCGATGCTCCCGCCGCACAGCGCCACTGTGTCCACTTCCAGCCATCCTGCCTTGCCCTCTTCCCAGAAGCTGCCTCGGATGGGAATCTGTTGCCGCAGCAATGTTCCAGGACGGGTCAGTGAGCGGCCAATGCCACGCACCCGCAATGGCTGCAGCAATCGATCCAGCGTCCGGGCGCTGGCCAATAGGAGCTTGTCCTTCACCTCCCCGGGAACGCTTCGCTCATGCTGCTCGTAGGCTGGAAGCCACTCCGGCAGCATCGCCTTTAAGCGCTGCCCGCAGGCATAATCGGTGGCCTGCCAGATGGGCCTGAGCCAAGGCAGGAGCCGTTCCGGTTCATAGGTCAGTGGCCGACCTGTCAGGATATGCGGACTGGGCTCCCGTTCAGGAGCGCGCAAGGCTCGAATGGCCGCTTTGCGGTGATAGCCTAAAAGTTCCTGCGCTTGATTCAACAGCTTGCGTTTATGCTCTGCGCCTGCGTTCTGATAACGCCGCCGGAGCTTCTGGAGGATCTCTTTCCGTGTTGTCTGGCTCATGGTTTTGTCCATTGCCGCCACGGTAACAGTTACTTCTGGCACAACGTATCTTCTTGCCCCTTCTTTCACCCCCTCGCGGGTAACAAAACTTTTGGCTCAATTCGTAAAACTGACCATTAGGGGATTTTCCTTCGTCCATTCAAATTGTCCTGATAGGATTGCCTGGATCATGAATCCAGGCGCATGGCGTGCGACTTTGTTGTGGCTGGCGTTTTTGACGAGTGTCGTTTCTGCCGCTGACCTCCAACGCGAAGAAATTTGGAGCCACCTCAAACCGTTCTTCGATCCT
>DASZXF010000768.1:0-11211 GCA_035546055.1 Ktedonobacteraceae bacterium | reverse complement strand
CCTTCTCTTCCAGTGGTTTTTCGGACAGGATTCTGCCCTGATGGTGACTGTAAAGACGACTGTGGCCTGACAGTGGACTGATGATGGGGTAAGCAAGAAATAAATCGAGGCGGTAGTTCAACCAAAAAAACAGAGATGAGTTGTTGTCTTGAACCAGCATGAGTCATGATGGCCTCCTATCTCTGTTTTTGTGTCTATCCTGATATGTTTACGTTCCATATCTGAAAAAAGTTTCAGTTTTTCACGCCTGTTGGCAAAATAGACCCGATTCCTATCCGCTTCAGATCTTTCCTGGTGGAAAGAGAAGGCCGGTTCTTGCTTCGATACTGACTGCCCCTGTTCTCCCATAGCCTGCCGGCATTCTCCAGGCTGGCCTGGCGCGCTGGGATGAGCAACCCTGGGACATATCTTGTTCTGCAAATTGGAACTTGCCGCTGGTAGAACGTGTATAGAAAAGGAGGAAGTGTGCTGAACAGGCCGTGTCTACGGATGCCAATCTTGACAGTCCAGTTTGCTTCATGTATAGTTAATATCGCACTTTGTTATATTCTCATATGGTGCTGATTTCATAAAAAGAGGGATAAGAGGATGACAACTTTTCCTGAACCGCATACGCCGGTTGCGGCTCCTCGTGCCTGGGAGGATGGACAGGGCGGACCAGAGAAGGAAATGGCCATCGTGGCGCGCGATCTTTTGCAGGTTTTTGGTCAGAAAACGGCGGTGAATCGCCTGAATCTGACCGTCAAACGCGGCGAGTTTTTTGGCTTTCTCGGTCCTAATGGAGCCGGTAAATCAACGACTATCAAAATGTTTACCGGTTTGCTGCGTCCGACTGCTGGCGTGGCCTATGTGGGAGGGGTAAATGTCTGGCAGGACCAGTTACGAGCGCGGGCTTTGATGGGCGTTTTGCCTGAATATCTCAATCTCTACGAGCGTCTGACCGGACGCGAGTTTTTGACCTTCGCGGGCCATATGTACGGGGTGGCGAAGGCGGATGTCCAGCAGCGCTGCGAGGAATTGCTGCATGTGCTGACTCTGACCGGCGATGCCGATAAGCTGGTGATTGATTATTCGGTGGGCATGCGTAAGAAGCTGGGACTGGCCGCTGCCCTGATTCATCGTCCGCAGGTCTTGTTCCTGGATGAGCCGTTTGAAGGCGTGGACCCGGTGAGTTCGCGCGTGATTCGCGATATTCTCCACGATCTGACCCGGCATGGCACAACCATTTTCTTTTCATCACATATCATGGAAGTGGTCGAACGGCTCTGCACGCGGGTTGGCATTATCAACCAGGGCGTCCTGGTCGCCGAGGGCACGCTGGAAGAACTGCGCGCCCGCACATCTGATGGCGGCGACGCCACCCTGGAAGAGGTCTTCATGCGCGTGATCGGTGTGCAGGAAGAGGCGCACAATCTGAGCTGGCTGGAGAACTAGATATGGGCGCTTATGTTTCAAGGGCCAGAAGTGGCGAGGTGATTCTTTCTGGTTCAGCGCGAACGGGAGAAAGGGGCGGTGACAGCAACGGCGCTCGTTGCAAGCAGCCGGCTGGTCTGGGCTGACGGGGATGCAGGATATCCTGCCATTCGGCCTCCAGGGCGCGCTGAATGCTGGTGTCGTAGGTATTGAGCGCGGCCAGGTGATCAAGCGCGTGGGCCAGGACATGCTGGCGCTCGATCTGTGCTGGCGGAAAGAGATGGTCCCCGTAACTGGCGGTAATCTCGCCAACTGGCGTGAGCGACAGTGGACGAGTCGGCTGCGCGAGTGAGAGCCAGCGGCTCTGAGGCAGGATCGCCAGGTAGGTCAGCAGCATCCAGTCGTGATTGGCGTCATAGCGCCAGGAGGTAGAGTGAACAATGGTTTTTTCATGGCGGACAAACTGTCCCAGGAGCGCTGTGAGATGCTCAACAACGACCGCGTTTGGATGGGCACTGGCCTGATGGGGTAGCATCCAGGGCGAGCCGATGGGCTGGGTGGCATCCTGTAAAAGCATGGCACGCTTTTCAACAAGCGTGAGAGGAAAAACCTCGTACCAGATATGCGTCATGTGATCTTCTCCCGCAAAGTAGCGCGATGGGCGGCTTTGCTCTCTGTAGTTGGTGTGTACACGCAGGCGCCCTGACCTGGCTTACGGCAAAATCAGAGGCGCGAACTGAGAAAAACAGGTGGGTAAGCGCTGGAAGATTAACAGTGAGGACAACAACAGCTCAGGTTGCGGGAAGAGGAGAAACGCTGGCGATAGCTGGCAGGCCGAGAGAAGGGCTGCCTGGCAGGCTCCCTCAGCGTGCGTATTCTGGTTGGTTGCAATGAGAAAACGGTTTTCATGGCCCTACCTACATGTAAAATTGGCCGTCGGCTCGCAGGTCGCGTGCCTGGCAATTGCCTGTATTGTAGGCTGCTGGCAGGCACCTGTCAATTGTCAACCGGCATGGTTACTATTAGTATAGCCTGCTGGCAATGCGTGAACGTGTTGCCTGTAGCGGCAGGCAGGAATGATATCAAAGGGTAAAAAGATGCTCGTGCATGGTGATAAACTTCGCTGGCTGGCCTGGCTGCGGGTGAAGATGCTGGTGCGGAATTTCCGCCGCCGGCCCGCGACCCTGGTTTTTAGCATCATCGGTATACTGGTTCTGTTGGGTCTGGGCGGTCTGCTGGCCACGGTGCTGTTCCTGGCCCTGACCAATCTCTCACCGACCGGGGAGACGGAACTGCTGTATCTGTTTTTCAGCGCGGTTCTGCTGTTCTGGATTGTCCTGCCGCTGCTCTCTTATTCGACCAATGAGGGGCTGGACGTTACCAAACTGCAACTCTTTCCTCTGACCCGGCTGGAAGTGATGTTCAGCCTGCTCTTTTCCTCGCTGTTCGATATCTGGACGGTCTTTCTCTTTGTACTGTTCGGAGCTACCATCGTCGCCTGGTGGACTCATTCGCTGGTGCTGGGTCTGATGGCCTTGCTGGTGCTGATTGTGTTTTATGTAACCATGGTCGGGATCAGTCAACTGGTCCTGGCTTTGTTAATGCGCACCCTGCAAAGCCGGCGTTTCCGCGATCTGAGCATTCTGCTGATCGCCCTTTTCTCCTCATCGTGCTACCTGGTGAATCGCCTGGCTTTTGGCGCGAATGGCGTCCTGAGCGCCAGTTCGCTCAACAACGGAAATTTTTCGCCCTACTTGCAGTGGCTGCCCTCCGGGGTCGCGGCGGGAGTCTTGCGCGCCGCCATGCAGGGTAACTGGGGCGTGAGCTTTGGTCTGCTTGGCATGCTGCTGGTGATCTGCGCGCTGGCCCTCTTCCTCTGGCAATGGGTACTTGAGCGCGGCATGAGCGTCTCGGAAAGTGGAGCCTCGCGCAGAGCGAAGCCGAATGGAGCACGCGCGGAACAGGTGGCCGCAGCTCCGGCCAGGCGTGCCAGAACCGCCACCAGGGCCAGCGCCGGGAAAGGCGCGTTCGGGGGCGGCATCTTTGATCAGCTTGAGGCGCTGGTCAAGAAAGAACTGCTCTGTTTCTGGCGCGATCCCATTCTGCGGGTGCGCATTTTCCAGAGTTTGATCTACCTGGCCATCGTCATTTTCCTGAATTTCTCCGGTGGACGCAGCGGCAACACCGGCTTTTACCAGTCATACCTGCCGTTCGTGGCGGTGGTGGTGATCATCTTCTTTATGCTGAACATCTCGCTCAATACGCTGGGTATCGAGCGCCAGAGTTTGAGCACACTCTTTCTCTTTCCGCTTGACCGGCGCCGCCTGCTCTGGGGCAAGAATATGGCTGTCGCGCTGATGGGTCTGGCGGCTCTCATCATTTTACAAATTATCAGCGTGTTGCTGACTCATCACCTGGATATGCTGTTGCCGGCGGTGATTACCGGGCTGGCGGGTATTGGCGTAACGCTGGGCTGTGCTAACATGATCTCGGTCTTCTTTCCGCGCTATCAGCCCTCCGTGGGACGGCGCAGCCTCGTGGGATCGGGCAACCAGGCCCAGTCCGGCGGTTGTCTGAACCAGTTGATGTCGCTGGGCGGCGTCATCATTACCGCTGTGCTGCTGATTCCGGTGGCGCTGGGCATTGGTCTGCCTTTCTTCTTGAATTTGCCGCTCATCTGGGTCGCCAGTATGCCGCTGAGCCTGGTCTACGGATGGGTGCTCTATCTCATAGGCACCAACATCGCCGCCCGCCAGATGTTGAGCAGAGAACCGGAGATCCTGGCTATGACCACGCGGGAGTAAAACCGGTAAAACTTGCTGGCTGGCGAGTTGATGTGCTATCCTTCAAAGAGAAGACCTTCCTGGGAGCGATCAGAGAAGCAGAAGCTCCGGGATATTCTCCTGGTGACTGGCGAATCATGTGGAGTACCACAAGGAAACCAGGAGGAGAAACAAGAGCCGCTCGCCTGGGCCGGGATACCGCTGCGCATACTGTCGCGGTATCCTTTTTGTTGTGAAGAAACACGGACAAGCGCTTTCTGCGAGAAAGGAACTGCTATGGCTCAACATGAGCTTGTTCTCCGCTACGGCTGCAATCCCCATCAAACACCGTCCAGAGTCTTTATGAAAAACGGGCAAACGCTGCCTTTTACTGTAGTGAACGGTGCTCCTGGCTACATCAATCTGCTGGACGCTTTGAACTCCTGGCAACTGGTGAAGGAGCTTAAACAGGTATTACAGGCGCCCGCCGCCGCCTCTTTTAAACACGTCAGCCCCGCTGGCGCCGCCGTGGGTCTGCCGCTGAGCGAGGTGCTCAAGCAGGCATATGGCGTTGATGACCTGGAACTTTCGCCGCTGGCGACTGCTTACGCCCGCGCGCGTGGCGCGGATCGCCTGGCCTCCTTTGGCGATTGGGCCGCGCTCAGCGATGTGGTGGATGTGCCGACCGCTCGCCTTTTGAGTCGCGAGGTTTCGGATGGGGTGATTGCTCCTGGCTATGAGCCGGAAGCGCTGGCCATTCTGCGTCAGAAGCAGCAGGGGAGCTATACCATTCTGGAGATTGATCCAGCCTATGAGCCAGCCGAGGTCGAGACGCGCGAAGTTTTCGGCGTGACGCTGGAGCAGAAGCGCAACACGCATATCGCCAGTCGCGAGCAATTGACCACCCTGCCTACTCAGAACCGCATTTTACCCGAGGCGGCGCAGCGCGATCTGCTGCTGGCCCTGATCACCCTGAAATATACGCAGTCCAACTCGATCTGTCTGACCTATGATGGCCAGTGCATCGGCGTGGGCGCCGGTCAGCAGTCGCGCATTCATTGCACCAGAATCGCCGCCGACAAAGCCGCTCGCTGGTATCTGCGCCAGCATCCCGCCATTCTCCAGTTACCCTGGAAAAAGGGCGTCAGGCGCCACGAGCGCATGAACGGCATCGATCTTTTCCTGCAAGACGACCTGACGCCTGCCGAGGAGCAGCAATGGGGAGAACTCTTTGCCAGTCTGCCGCAGCGTCTCAGCCCCACAGAAAAACGGGCCTGGCTGAGTGGTCTGCGCAACGTAGCCCTGGGTTCAGATGCCTACATTCCCTTCCGCGATACCATCGATCACGCCTCTCATTACGGTGTTTCTTACGTTGTACAGCCTGGCGGCTCGCGGCGCGATGAAGAGGTAATCGCGGCCTGCGATGCCTATGGCATGGTGATGGCGTACAGCGGCTTCCGCCTCTTCCACCATTGATAGCGAACCCTTTCTATCCAGAGAAGGATGCATCCGCCGCTCCGGCCCCTGCATCCTTCTCTGGATAGAGAGGGTTCTTTCAAGGCCTTACGCCGCTTTTTCCTGGAAGCGGAAGAGGCGCAGGGCGATAATGTAGCAGATCAGGCCGTAGATGAAGAGGCCCAGAATGTCAGGCAGGACATAGTTGAGATCTTTGCCGTAGATCATAACGTTGTTCAGTCCCTCAGAAGCCCAGGCCGGCAGGGTGATGTGAGCGAACTGTTGCAGCCAGCTCGGCAGCAGCCAGGAAGGGAAGAAGATGCCGCTGATGACCGACGAAACCAGGGTGACGATGGTGACAATCGGATTCAACTGGCGGCGCGTCTTCACCAGGGAGACCAGGACGATACCCAGACCGGTTGTGCCGAAGCTGGTGCCCAGGATCAGCAGGATCACGGCCAGCGGGTTGTTAATATGAATGTGGAAGAAGATGTAGCCAAAGGCAAAGAGAATGAACATTTGCAGCGAGGTCAGAATAAACTGAGCCAGCACTTTTCCGCCCAGCAGCGCGTACTTCTGTACCGGCGCGATGAGCAGGCGGCGGAAGGTTCCGTCCTCTTTTTCTTGCAGGATCGTCCCGGCGACCGCGTTGATGCTGAACAGGGCGAAGAAGATGGCATAACCCGGTACATACAGGTCAAAACTGCTGACCTTGACCGCTTCGCCGGCGGTCAGAGCCTGCACCGGCGTGGTCTGCCCGGCGTTTTCGACGGCCTGGTTGACCGCCTGACTGATGGCCTCCGCGTTCACCGTGGCCGGCGCGCAGTGGTTGCCCGGCGTATTACAGACCTGATTGACCTGGCCAACCGCCGCGTTGCTGGCGTATTGACTGGTCACCAGGGACGAGACAATCGAGTTGAGTACCTGCTGCGCGATCAGCGCGGGCTGATTATTCGCGCCCGGCAGCGAATAGAACTTGATCAAATTGTTAGTCGGCTGGTGATTGGCGACATCGTTCACCAGTGCGTCCGATGTTCCTGCGGGCACCACCACCCCGGCGTCCACACCGCTTTTCGTATCGGCCACCACCGAGGCAATCTGAGCGGGTGTATCGTAATTTTTGAGCTTGATCTGAAGCGTCTTTACATCCACCGCGAGATATTTCCCGATGGTCTGGCCTACGAAGCCAGTATCCTGATTGCTGATAGCCACCGTGACCGTAATGGGTCCATTATCGCCGAAAGCATCGCCGAGGGTCAAACCCATCACCGTGATGAAGATCATAGGCATAACCAGGGTAAAGAAGATTGAGCCTCTATCCTTGATGGTCTGGAGCAGATCTTTTTTTGCCACATACCAGATGGTTTTCATAACACTCTCCTTGTGTGTTGCTTTGTGTAGATAGGTATAGCGCGCTCATTTGGCGGGCTGGTTAGTCGCGCAATGTTTTGCCGGTAAGCTGGATAAACAATTCTTGCAGACCATGAGGACGAGCGACCTCGCGGCTCTGGTCGCGCAGGGCGAGCAGTTGTTCCAGCGTGCCCATAGCGATAATCTGGCCACTATCCATAATCGCGATATGATTGCAGAGGCGTTCGGCCTCTTCCATATAGTGCGTGGTGTAGAGAATAGTGGTGCCCTGGTCGCGCAGCTTCTCAATTGTCTCAAAAATGTTCTCGCGCGACTGAGGATCGACGCCCACGGTTGGCTCATCCATCATCAGGAATTGCGGTTGATGGATCATCGCCACTGCCATATTAATCCGCCGCTGCATGCCGCCGGAGAAGGTCTTGACCGGCTCCTTGCGCCTGTCGTAGAGGCCTACGAAGTGCAGCACCTCGGCGGCGCGCTCTTTGCGCAGGCGGGCCGGCATATTATAAATCTGGCCGAAGAACTCCAGATTTTCCAGCGAATTCAGATCGGTATAGAGCGCGATTTCCTGCGGGACCACGCCCAGCAGGCGCTTGACTTTCAGCGGCTCTTTTTTGACCGAAAGACCATTGATCAGCGTATCGCCCGCTTTAGCTTCCAGGTAGCCGCACATCATATTGATGGTGGTACTTTTGCCCGCGCCATTCGGTCCCAGCAGCCCGAAGATTTCGCCTTTCCCGATGGTAAACGTCACCCCTTTGACCGCCTCATGTTTGCCAAAGGTCTTGACCAGATCCATAACCTGTACTTCAGCCGGGCGTCCATCAGTTGGCAGATGGATCGGACCGGTCGTTGTGTGATTGGAGATTGATTCCTGCATACTCTATAACTCCTTGTGATTTCTCGGCATAGCCAGAACATTGTTCTCTTTGCACGCAGAGTATACAGGGAAAAGCCCGACGTTGCGCAGTCCAGAAAGGCATGTTTTCACGGCATGTCGAAAGTGGGCCGGGCACTATGACTTTGGTCACGGTATCTATGCATTTCGGCTGCGAATGTACCTCAGCGCCCACTTTCCTGATGCCATCCGCCCATTTCAGCACAAAATGGCCCTGCTGGTCCCCCGGAGAAAAACGAATTTTGGCGAATTTGAAAATTCAATCAGCCGGCATGTAGAGCCAGCGGAAGACGTGTTGACTCGCTGTAACTGTGCTTGCTCGCTTTCCTCTTTTCGGCCTCACTGACGCATTACTATACCAGGAGGTGATGAAGGTGGTCGGGAGAAGCATGATCTGGCAAAGGTTGGAAGGAGATAGCGCGATGGTCGATATTTATGGATATGTGCTGGTATCCATAGTGGGACTTGCCTGGTTGTATACCGGCGAACTGAACTGGCTGATAGATGTGGTAGAGGTTATTGTATACTGGTGGACTCAGAAGGCTGGCGTTTTTTTTGTGTGGCCAGGGAAAATCAGGCATAGCCTCTCTCGTTTGTCCTGGCTGATCGGCAGGCAGTTTCGCCTCTGGCGCGGCGGACTGGCCGGGCAGAAGCGAAACTGGATCACGATGAACTGGCGTAGCGGGGAGATCTTCCGCTGGCATCGCCGAACGGGCGGCTTAGCGCAGAGCCTGTTCCAGATCCGCCAGCAGATCCTCAATATCTTCGATGCCTACGGAGATGCGCAGCAGCGTATCGGTCAGTCCACGCGCCTCGCGGATCTCGCGGGGGATGGAGGCGTGAGTCATCGAAGCGGGATGGCAGACCAGCGACTCCACGCCGCCCAGGCTCTCGGCCAGCTCGAAGACCTCAAAGCGGCGAACCAGGCTGGCCATATCCTTATACGAGCCCTTCAACTGGAACGAAACCATCCCGCCGAAGCCGCTCATCTGGCGTCTGGCCAGCTCATGGTCAGGATGCGAGGGCAGACCTGGATAGTAGACCTTTTCCACGCGCGGATGTTCAGACAGGAAGCGCGCCACGCTCATCGCGTTCTCCGCGTGCTGGCGCATACGCACCGCCAGAGTTTTGATGCCGCGCATCGTCAGCCAGGCATCGAAAGGACCGGGCACGCCGCCTGCTGCGTTCTGGTGGAATTTGAGCGACTCGTAGAGATCGGACGAATTCGTCACCAGCGCGCCGCCGATTACATCGCTATGGCCATTGATATACTTGGTCGTGCTGTGGACCACGATATCAGCCCCCAGGTGCAGAGGCTGCTGGAAGTAGGGGCTGGCGAACGTATTGTCCACCACCACAATCAATTTATGGCGATGGGCCATCTCCGCCAGCGCGCGAATATCCACCAGGCTCAACAGTGGATTGGTAGGCGTTTCCAGCCAGAGCAGGCGTGTATTGGGGCGAATTGCCTTCTCGTACTCCTGCACACTGGCTTTGGCGGAAAGATAACTGGCGGTCACGTTGTAGCGCTTCAATATCCGTTCAAAGAGGCGATAAGTGCCTCCATAGAGGTCGTCGCATGAGAGCAAATGGTCGCCCGCGTTTAGCAGGCTCAGGACGGTATTTTCCGCCGCCAGGCCGGAGGCGAAAGCCAGGCCATACTGACCATCTTCCAAGGCAGCCAGGCATTCCTCCAGCGCGGTGCGGGTGGGATTGCCCGAGCGTGAATACTCGTAGCCTTTATGTTCACCCAGGCCAGCCTGGGCATAAGTTGAAGTTTGAAAAATGGGCGTCATCACAGCCCCCGTAGACGGGTCTGGCTCCTGCCCGGCGTGAATAGCCCTGGTCGCGAATTTCATAAGATGCTCCGTCAGGAAAACTAGGTTTGCCGATAAAAATAAAAAAGCACAAGATAACTCCTGCTAAAGCGACTATAGCACTGTCGTGGCCTTTTTACAATCTCTGCTATAATTTGGACCAGGGATTCTCACCAGTGGTTTGTCACCGACGGCGGTGAGAAGCAGAGGAGAGAAAGAGGCGGGACACCCGCACCCGGCAGGGACGCTGCGCTCCCTGCATCCTCGCTGGGGATGGCCCTGGCTTGACTTGTGAGTAACCCTGTAATTTGGGCCAGGATGGCCAGATGTTGCCCGTCTCGTCCACTGCTCGCGCCTGCGGAGCTCACATTCCCGCCTCTTGCGCTGGTGGCGCCCCGCCCCCTCTTTTTGGATGAGGTTTGGTGAGCGCGCAGCGCTCGCCAAACCTCATCATTTCCCTTGGGTGGGGAGGGAAAACGCGCGGTGCTGGAAAAAGTGGGGATGACTGATAGAGGGTGGAGTGGGAAACTCTGGGAAATGCTGGGGCTTGGAAACTGCCAGGGAGGGGCGTTGGCTGTCGAAAGGATCGCTAGCAAAATGTGAGCAGGCCAACTTTCGCCTGTTGCTTTCCATGTTATGATTCGTCTGGTAAGGGAAAACCCGCTCTCTTCCGAGATACTGCTTGCTTGAACTGGCCATAGAGATAGTGGCCCTGGAGGTGTTGTATGCAAGGACAAAGGCGTAATGCGCGCAGGTTTGGCAGCCTGCTTTTTTTAATCACATGGCTGTTATTCGGTCTGGTTGCCTGTGGTACAGGGAATGGTGGAAATGGCAGCGCCGGGGCTTCCAGTAGTGGAAGTGGTAACATCGAGACGCCGACACCTGCAAACTCCACTGCCACGCCGGATCTAACGGCGACGGCCAGCGCGACAGGCGCGGCCTTCAGCGTACTTGGCGTGGATATGGCGGTCAGCCCCAAATCGTTGAACGGCTATGCCTGCGGGTCCAACCTGACCGTGACGTATACGGCGACCTTTCATTTTCCCGCCAACAATCCAGGCGGGCCGGTCGCTTTTCAGTATACGACCGACAACGGGCGCGGCAGCACTCCGGCCAGCCTGACTGTGCAGCCCGGCCAGACCACCGTTTCCTATCAATTTACCTGGTCCGGCAACCTGCCCGACGATCATACGATGCCGGAGCCTGGCGGCGTGATGGTCACCGCGCCCAACTCGCTGACCTCTTCCCTGGTTGGCCCATCCGGCTCCTGTGGCTCATCGTCCGCGAACTTTAGCGTCCTTTCGGTGGATGTAACCGCCAGCCCGTCACTTGATGGCCATCATTGCGGCACTCTGTTCACCGAGGTTTACACTGCCACCTTCCATATCGCGCCGAATAGCCCGGGAGGCATCATTACCTTTACGTATACAACTGACAACGGGCGCGGCAATTCCAAGACCGTCAGTCTCCATGTAGATGCCGGTCAGACCGAAAA
>DASZXF010000767.1:0-7854 GCA_035546055.1 Ktedonobacteraceae bacterium | reverse complement strand
AACAGCCAGCGATCCAGCAGGTACGTCGTCATCTCGTCGAATATCGCCGAGCCAGCGGAGAGAGTGGTCCTGGCTATCGGCTGGCAGGAATGCCGCTGGTGTGGGTAGATGTAACCGAGATCGAGGCCCACGTCAAGCGCGCGCGGCGGCTGGAGCAGTTTGGCGAAGATGGGCTGTCCGAGTGGCAGGCCGCCTACGATCTGGCAATGCGCGGATCGTTCTTGCCAGAAGAAATCTATAGCGATTGGGCACAGTGGCGGCGGCAACGCGTGGAGACGCACCTGTGGGAGTGCGTGCAGGCGCTCTGGCGCCGGGCGGCAGAACAGGGGAAAGCCGGAGAAACTGAGGCGATCCGAATCTTGCGCGAGTATTGGCACAGCCACCAGACCAACGAAGACGCGCTGCGGCCCTTGCTTGAGTTGCTTGGCAAACACGAATGCTTCGGAGAGGCACAAACCTGTTACGACCAACTCTGTGCGGCGCTCATTGAGGAGGGTAAGCAGCCTGATCAACGCACACGTGATATCATTGAGTTTCTGCAAGCTGTGCAACTCCAGCGCAAACGAATTACAGTTGACATCGTAAAGGAACCTTCGCATCTTCTGACTGCACCACCGTTGAATAACGCTCCTCACGATTGGTTTCCAGAGGGGCATGAAGAGAGAGGTGAATCATCTTTCCCGTTCTTTTCACTTCCTCAGACAGACAGCGATATCCTGTCTCGTTTCGTAACCACTCTCAACCACTTACCTATTGTTCGTGAAAAAGAGGTGAGCTACTTCGACCAGCAGACACGACTCTACTGGTATGCTCGTGAGGAAACGGCTTTGTCAGCGGCCACGTTATGCTCATCCGTACTGAAACATATTGACGCGCTTACGCTGCTGCTCTCCCGTTCTCATTCCCCCACCTTGCGCCTCTACCTCTGTGAAATCGCTTGCCGAACAGTGTTGTTAGCTGGCATTTTGCATTATGATATGGGGCAGTATACCAAAGCCCGGCACTACTATCACGCGGCCTTCCAGGCGGCAACTGAAGCGAATAATCCCATGCTCCAGGCTATCGTTTGGGGATGGGTCAGCTTTACCTGGACCTATGCCAAATGCTATACAGAAGCACTGCACTGTATCCAATGGGCTCGTCGTTGCGCAACGCAGACAGCAGACATCATGGTGCAAGCGTGGCTAGGAGCCATCGAAGCAGAGATTCAGGCACATCTTCAGAATCGTGAAGCATGTGTACGGGCGCTTGATCGTATAGAACAAGGAATGGCCTGTTCCCCGTCTCAGGATACATCATATCTTTTTGAGTTTCACCCCGTGTTACTGCTCGGATACAAAGGAGTATGCCTCCAACAGTTTTATCAGAGGAGTGTGCCGGCAACCCATAGCCTTCTACAAGAGGCGCAGCAATCACTGGAGCTTGCGTTGGCAAGTGAGGCACCACCCAAACGAAAACTCTACTATCTGAATGACCTCGCAGGAATCTATGCTCGCCAGGGCGAGGCAGAAAAAGCGTGTGCTTCCATTCTTCAAACCATTCCTGCCATCAAGAGGATGGGAAGCGGCTCGAAAACCCTTCAGAGCCACGTACTTCAGGCGCATGCCTTATTACAACCGTATAGAACCACAGCGGTAGTTCGCGCATTAGATGAGCAAATGGCTGCTTTATTGAGTGGATAGTAACGAGCAACAGTTGCTGTTTGCGCACGTATCGAGAAGCATGCTTCATCCTTCCTTGAAGAGGATCAGGCTGAAGCGTTTGCCTCAGCCAGGAGATCAACGAGAGCAGGGAGAGCATGAATAATCCGATCTGGGCAAACAGCATGGGACGCTGGCAATCCACGCCTCTCTGGATCAAACCAGAGAGCAAAGATACCGAGTCGCTGGGAGGCGCTGATGTCCAGCTCAAGATTGTCCCCAACCATCCAGGTGTCCTGGGCACGTAGATGCAGGTGATCCAGGGCAGCAAGGAAGATACGCTGATCGGGTTTGGCGATTCCAAACTCCTCTTCAATGAGGATCACATCAAACAAAGGAGCCAGGTGGTGCTGCGCGATTTTTGCGCGCTGATAGGTCGCATTCCCATTGCTGATTAAGGCCAACGGAAGGCCATCTGTCCGCAGTCGTCGCAACGTTTCCAACGCCAAGGGGGCAAGCTGACGATGGGTGTCACGGAGCGCTTCATAGGCACGAACCATATCCGGGACAAGCCCATACTCGTTCTGTCCGAGCTGTTTGAGCGCTTTCTCAACGGTTTCTTGCCGCGTCACAAAGGGTTCGAGACGATCCCTGCGCTGTTTTTGAACATCGTGCTCTATCTCGTGTCGATACGCCTGCCGACTCGCTCGAAGCGCTTGTTCCAGCAGAGAAGGAGAGACACCCAGGAGAGGGGCGAATTGCTGACAGATCTGGTGCCAACTCTGATCTGAATGCTGCGTGGTGAGCAAAAGCACACCATCCATATCAAACAAGATCCCTTTTGGGGAAGGAGCGGTGTTTTTCATAGACAGCAGTATACCATACATGAAGCACGTTTTACTGGAAGAGGAGAGGCATTGTCAACGCCGTTTTGTAACGACTCAGGTACGGTATGCCGCTGCAAACGCTGAAGCTTCTCAAGCGAGGTGGACATTGGCGTGTTCACAATGAGGTTGAGAAAAAGCCTGCAACCATGTTCCCAGACCCAGGGTACTGCTCTGATGTATCCAACAGGTCACCGCAAAAGAAACGAAGCTGTGTTTGTGCCAGAGGACTAGAATCGTCAGAGAAACACTGCTTGAATGCTGGAAAGGCAGGCGCTCTTATGCTTCCAACATGGACCACGTGGCACGATGTCCAGCACAGATATGACTGGTTTGCCCAGATGCGAGCAGTCCAGCCAGTTTGGTTGGACGAGCAGAGCCAGTGCTGGCATGTCTTTCGCTCTGCCGATGTGCGGCGCGTGCTTACGGAGCATGCCACGTTTTCGGCGAATCCACAGCTTGCCACTTCTCCTGAGCATGATCCTCAGCAGGTTTCCAATCTGGCAACGATGGACCCTCCACGCCATCACCAGTATCGCGCCCTGGTCGCCTCCGCCTTTTCATTGCAGGCGCTGACTCCACTCACCGAACACATCACGACACTGGTTCAAGACCAGCTTGCACTGGTTCGTCCTCCAGGTTCTCTGGATCTGATCGCTGATCTGGCGGCGCCCGTGTCGGCCACCATCATTGCAGAGATGCTGGGATTACCGAGCACAGACCATCCGCGTTTTATTCGTTGGGCTGATGCGCTTCTTGCCAGTCAGGTGAGCGACGAGGAACTCTTCCAGGCGCCAGGCGATCAACGCACATGTCCCGTTCCCCAGCGGACAGATGTCGCATTGGAGGAAATGACCACGTACCTCACCTCCCTGCTGATGCACCGACGTTTGCAGCCACGAGATGACCTGATGAGGACACTGCTTACCGCCGAGGTGGATGGGAAACGGCTCAGCCAGGAAGAGATCCTCTCGTTTTGTATCTTGTTGCTGTTGGCCGGCCACGCGACCACCATGACCCTCCTGGGAAACGCCATGCTCTGTTTGAACGCCTCCCCAGCGGCGCTGCGCGCTCTCCAAACGCATCCTGGCCTGCTTCCTCGCGCCCTTGAGGAAGTGTTACGCTACGCTTCGCCGGTTTATCGCGTCTTACGTGTAACACGTCACCCAGTTGAGATTGCCCATGTGACCATTCCTGCCCATGCTCGTGTCTTTGCCTGGCTGGCGTCGGCCAACCGCGATGGGGCCCATTTCGCTCATCCGGCACACTTTGACATGCTGCGCACGCCAAACCGTCATCTCGCCTTTGGCGCTGGCAGCCATGTTTGCCTGGGCGCCTCCCTGGCGCGTTTAGAAGCGTCGATTATCCTCTCTACGCTCCTGACCCGGTATCCGGGCCTCTGCGTTGTTGCAGATCAGCCCCTCGAATTAGTGGGAAGCCATCTCCTTTTTGGCGTGAAGCAACTCCTGCTCACTTTTCCTCCTTCGTCATCGCAAGAGCGAGAAATGCAGACAGAGAAAAACCTGGACTGATCAGCATCCTTCCCTCCCTGCCTCCTTCTCTGTATTGGAGTGTTGACAAATGACTGTTTTTGAACTGGCCGATGATCGACGACGGTCCCTTTTTTCAACCCTTCTGGCCTTCTTGCGTAGAAGAAACGATGGGACAAGTGGAATCAAACCTTGCCTCCGATCAAGAAGATACTGGAATGTTCCAGAAAGGATTTTCTTATGAAAAGAACTATCGGGCCTTTCTCCCTTCTGCTTCTCCGTCTCTGGTTGCCGCCAATAGCGTTTATTGTTCTCTGTACCGCGTTCTTCTTCCTCCCTTTTCACACACTTTTGCTGACCCTTGATGATGTCGCTCCCAATCTCATCGGGAGTGCGTGGTTGTCGTTGCTCCTTTTGTACATCATTGCTGGCATCACCTTTATCTCCTTCTATGCTCGCTTTTTGCGTGACTCTTTTGCCTCGAAAGATGCTCGTGGTCGGAAAAAGATGGCAGTCTTGAGCGGATTGCCTTTTTATGCCCTCTGCTTCCTTTTCTTACTGGATCTGATCTATTATCTATTTTTATCTCCTGATGATGCTCCTGCCCTGGCCGGGTTCGTCGCTGTGCTTGGTTTTGTGGGGTTCGCTCTTATCTCGGGCGCTTACTTGCTCCTGTTACGTTTCTTTTTGCGCCGCCCACTACTCTGACCCATGAATGACGAAATGAATGTCAGTTCTGGATACGCAGACCCCGCTCCGATGAACGAGAACTGGAACTGGCACCATCCCTCGATCATCTTTCCCAGGACGATCCTCCACCGAGAGGAAAGAAGTCATCTCCATCGATGCTTTGGATGGTCACTCGTTACCACGCCTTTTCTCTCACGTCTGTGTCCAGAAGCGCTCGGGCCTCAGAACTGTCTGAGCGCTTCTGGACGGATATGCTCTCGGACGCATCAGGGGAATGCGTTCGAGAAAAGGACGGTTCTTTGCCCGACTTCGGCGTGTTGAGTGAGCAGCAAAACGCGCCTCCAAATAGCGCTCACCGGTCCCTGAGCATCAAGCAGGGAACTCGTCGTCGTGTACATGACCAGCTCCCTCTGTGCCTGAATCAGCCCATGCGCCGCCCGCGTCAAACGTTGTTCCTGCTCCGGCGTCGGTGTGACACATACGAGCAAGGGAAGAGGCTGGCGCTCTCTGGCCCATTCACGCGAGGAGAGGTACGAGGCGTAGCTGGCAAACTTGCGACGCAGATCCCGCTCGTTCATGGTCCCCCGATCCCATTCGAGCCAGAACCGGATCGTCCGGGAACCACAGCGATATTCGGCCAGAGCATCGGGCCGGAAGTTCTGCCAGCGATCCTGTCGCCGGTAACGCCGTTCACAGGTGGCTCCCGTTTCCCACCAGACCAGCCTGCCCTCGTCCTGCGGTGCGCGCGCCAGCGCCGCAAAAAAGCCATAGACGCCTGCTGTGTGCTCCACATGCTGCTGAAGCCAGGGCAGACCGCGCTGGATCAGGGGCGAATCATCCTCCGCCACGATTGGCATGGTCAGATTGCGCACATCGACCTGCTGCGCCGCTGCCAGCAGGCGCAGGCCCAGGGCGCTCAGACGCCAGCGCGTTCCACCTTTGCGTGGCTGAGCGGTGAGCACATCCCACCGAGCAACGGCGTGCAGCAGCACACGCATGGAGGAGGCCCGTACCCCCAGCAAGGCCGCCAGTTCCTCGTTGCTCAGAAGCGGGTGGGCAAAGAGCAGCAGCAGCAACTCCCACTGGCGGGCAGAGAGATGGAGACTCACCCAGGCCAGATGAGCCGGCTTGCCCCATTCCCGCGCGCGTTGGGGCGCACGGAGGGAGACTGGCGCCAGCCTGGGAGAGCGTCCCACACGTGTCTCGCCCTCCCAGGGCACAGGACGCTCAAGGAGCACCGGGGTTGTCAGCGGATCGGGCATCACCGGGCGGAGATCCTGGGGCAAGGCATCGAGCGGCAGCGGAGTCAAGATCTCACGCAGATGCACCTGCTCCTGGGACACCAGCCGTCGCCAGGTCCATTGCCAGGGTGACGGTTGCCCGGCGTGCTCCTCCAGGCAGGCAATCGCCCCCCCCGGTGGATCGACCCGCAACCGGGCGGCAGCTTTTTCCGCGCAGACGTGCCACCACACGGCCTGTCGCTGCGAATGGGCCAGGATCAGCACTGGCGGCATTGCCTGGTAGTGTGCCCAGCGCTCGGTGCTCTCCCGCCAGCACAGTAGCCGTTCCAGGCGCGCGGTCATGATCCGTGCGATGGTCAACGGATGGCAGAAAAACAGACACACAAACCAGGAGGGCGTCTCCTGCCCTGCTGCCTGCTGGCCCTGGACGCCGAAGGTCCAGGCCGCATCAGCGCGCAGGGTCACCTCCTGTTCACGGAAGGTGAACGGGTGGGCATAGTCACGCTGCCAATCCCACCGTACCAGCGCAGGAGGATGCCCCTGATCGGCCAGCCCGTGGGCGAGGTGGCACAATGCGCCATTGAGGAAGGCTTGCAGGGGCAGCAACACCGGCAGACGTGGCAACAGTCGTCGAAGTGCCTCTGGCGGGTCTGCCAGCGCATCTTCTCCCAACGTTGTGCGGCACCAGCGCACACCTGCCGAACTGAGAAGGTACAGGGGAGCGCCGCCGCCCCAGGAGGCGGAGACGCTGGTTACCAACCCCGCAGCGGACAGCGTGGTGAGATGTCGATAGATGGTCGGACGCGCTCCCCAGCGGGCCAGACCGAGGACCAGATCCTCGGCCCGCTGGAGGGGATAGCGCGCGAGCCAGATCAGCAAGCGCGCATCAATGGCTGCATCAGGAGTGGGGCGACTGGCCGGCATGGGACTCCTCCTCTGCATACATCAGATGCGCCTGAGCCGTTGGGGATGGCGTCCCAGGCGCGGGAGCGGCTTTGCCCCCGCCTCGTCCTCGCCGCTTTTTGCGCGGGGAGCCGTCCTGCCCTGACGGTCCTGCCCCCGTTGGAGAGACAGCAGCGTCGGCTGACTCGACCGGTGTGCTGGGAATCGCCGTCCGCTGGCGTGTCAGCGCCGCCTCCAGGGCCGCATCCACCAATCCCACCGGGCGGGCAGAGCGTTGCTGGCTTTCCGTGACGAGTGCATGCGCGCTGGCGGTATCCTGTGCGGGCGGCGGGTCCAGATAGAAGGAAAACAACGGCAGCCGGTGTCCGCCCACGGAGAGCCGCGCGTAGCACTGGAAGTCATCCAGCGCCGTCACATCCGCCTCTTCCACCCCATCCAGGCGCAGGAGGTGGGCGTCTTCGGCGGCCATGGCAAAGGCAAAGAGGTGATCGATGTTGGCCAGTACCGTTGCCCGCAGGCTGCGCTCAAAGCGGTCCAGGTAGGCCAGCGACTGGGTGGCGAGGCCAAAGCTGCCGCCATATTTGCGCAGTTCCGCCAGCATACTCTGGTAGTTGACCCCGCTGTAGACCTGGAACTCATCGATCAGCATGAGCACGGGACGGCGCTGTTCCGGGGGAAGTTCCGCCTGTTCAGCCAATGTTGCCTGCAACAGGCCCAGGAGGGTCGCCCCCAGAAAGGCGGAGAGATCGGCGCCAACCACCCCGCTGGCGGTACTGACCAGCAGGATCTTGCCCTGCCGAATGATCTCCTGCACGTTGACGCTGGTGTCCGCCTGTCCCAGCATGCGGCGGGCCACGCGGGAACTGGCAAACTTGGACAGTTTGGTAATCACCGAGGAGGTGACTTCCGACTGCATCCGCACATCCAGCGGCTCGTAGTAGGTAGCCCACCAGTCAGTGAGCACGGGATCGGCGACCTGCTCCAGCACCGCATGGCGAAAGCTGGT
>DASZXF010000766.1:0-10180 GCA_035546055.1 Ktedonobacteraceae bacterium | reverse complement strand
AAGAAGTGATGAGCCATGCTGTAAGCAAGAAAAGAGGAAATTTGTAAATGAGGTGAGGAGAATCCAAAACCGGCAACTACCCATCACTCCGAGGGATGCAGACCGATGGGTAGAGCGAGAACAACCAGCTTCCAATCTTTGTTTGTGCCTAGCAAATGGGATCCTGAACGACCCAGACGCGACAGGGAGCGTGGTTCAGCACAAAAGGAATTGTCCTGCCGAGATCGTCGCGGGTTCCGTTTACCTTGTTCTTATCGCGCACCAATCCTAACATAATTAATGCGCACGCGTGATCTTTGGCTTCTTCGACAATCGCCTGGCCAGCATCGCGGGCCTGCACGACTTCCGCAACCGCTTCACAGCCAGCGTCTTCCGCGATAGCCATGGCCTCAGTAAGCAGTTGATCAGCCAGATCCGACTCTTTTTTCAGGTTCGCACCCAGAGCCAGCGTTCGGGGAACTTCGATAATGTGAACCAGGTGAACTTTGCGCCGGGCGCGTTTCGCCATCATACAGGCCAGACGCACCAGTTCGTTATCCAGCTTCTTGCCATCAACTATCACGGCAATATCGCCGGTCGAACCCACACCGGGGGCTACTTTACTTGTCTCAATTTCATCTTTGGACTTACGCCACAAGTGAACCATTCGTTTCTCCTCCTGCAGGAACATGATAAAGCAGCATCATCTCTTGCTCACTCCTCTTACGCCCTGGTACCCGGAAACAGTACCCAGACTGTCCGCCAGAACGGCATAGTTAAGAGGAATACAGACTCCAAAACTGGATCTACGAAGACGCGTTCCTCCAGGCCATTACTGATTCTAAATCGTAATATGGCAGATCGTCAATAGCACAGGTACAGGAGAACATAAAAGCGCTCGAACCTGGCCAGAAAAAGTGGCTCGTTGGTCCTCGACAAAGCGGCAACATGGGTTTGGCAACCGGCAACCGCATGTTTCTCATCCTCTTGCAGCAGATGGTGAATTTAGTCGGGCTCGATAGTCGCAGTTAAGCCATAGCCTGAAAGGCGTTCCTGATAATATTCGGCGCTCTCTTTGGGGCAGACAATCACCACGGCACTTCCAGTTAGATGGGCGGTCAGCATGATTTCATACGCTTCCGGTGGGGTAAGGTGATTGATTAAACGCAGTAAAACTGCCACAACATATTCCATGTCATTATAATCATCATTAAAGAGAATGACTTTATATGGCGGCAATAAACGCACACGCTCGCGCGTGCGCTCCTCCGGGTTTACCTGCGCAACAGGCACAACACTTGCTATTCTGGACATAGACGCGTCCTCCGCTGAGGAATGGTCCCTGAAACCTCCAAGGGTGACTGATTTCTCCTCTTATTATACACAATGCTTCGCGCATACCGACCCTCTCAACCATCTTTTCTCAGAAATTCTCCGCTTCCCGCCTCCTCCTGTTTTTCGTCTTCGCTCCGGCATCCTCGACCACTCGTCTCATAGACTGCATAGCCGCGCCAGGCCGATGAAGAGAGAGTTCCGATGGCCAGAGAAACGCGGAACATACGTTTCTCTGGCCATCTGACCTCTCTCTTCATCGGCACGTGCCGCAGGTGCGAGCACACGAACAATGAGCAGGGGCGCTACGAGGAACGCCCGACGCTGCGATCTATTTTGCCGCCGTTGTTGAGCAAAATGGCGCGTGCCTTGGACTTCCGGCTGATGTTATCTGGATCAGGCAGACGCACGGCTATGGCTGTGCGCGAACTGGCGTCTTCCAGCGGCTTTTTTGTCGGCGTGGCGACAGGCTTGACTTTGCTCATGTCCTGACCTATGGCGCCTCTGACTTTGCCCCGGCGCGTGAGGCCCAGGATTACGCCGAGAATAATGCCGACCAGCACACCAATCAGAGTGGCAAGCCAGACGGGGAAGGTTTTGATACCAAAATCGACGACGCTGAATGAGATGGCACCCAGGACGATACCAAAGATTACGGCAAGCAGGACGACCAGGCGCGGACTGGGACGAGAACGCTGCGTTTGCAGGAAGACCGAGCTGCGGTCACGATTCGGTCCGTGTTCACGAAATTCTCCGCGTCCCACGGAACCCGGCGCCAGGCGAAAAACTTCCTCGTCGCCAAAGCCTTCTTTGCGCAATTTGGCTTCAGCCGCGTCGGCGACGCTCTCTTCCGCAAAAACGGCCAGTAGGTCAAAATCTGCATATTGTTGCTGCTGTTGCATGTATGTACGCTCCCCAAATAGTTGCGAAGATGTGGTTCCCCTCTATTATAATCAAATTACTGCGCCTGGGAAACCGTCTGCCTGCCCACGGCTCACTGAGAAAGAGAGGGGTGCAGCCAGCTACACAGCTTTTGGTAGGCAAAAACTTGTATAATAAAAAAGAAAGACACCGCAGCCCGATCAATGAAGAGCAGGCCGGTCCATGCTACTTTTCATGTATCTTCATTACGCGCAAAGGATCAAGCTACTTTATGCTAGAACAAAAACAGCGCGAGGAGAGGGATGCCCCACTGCGTCAGGATATCCGCATGCTGGGCGAGATGCTGGGGCACGCGATCCAGCACCACGGAGGCGAAGATGTGTTCGCGATGGTGGAGCGCCTGCGCCTGGATTGCCGACGCCTGCGAGAATGCGCTCAAAGCCTGACCACCGCCCCCGCCAGCGAGACGGCGGCGTATGAGCAGGAGATCGCGGCCCTGGATCAGGAGATTACGCAGATTGTCGAAGGCTGTGACCTGGAGACGGCTATCAATGTGATTCGCGCCTTCACGGTCTATTTCCACCTGATTAATACCGCCGAACAGCACCACCGCATTCGCCGCCGCCGCGCCTACGAGCGCGCGAATATGCGCAGTGTGCAGCGCGGTTCGCTGGCTTCCCTGCACGATACCCTGCACTCCCTTGACTCCACGACTATTCAGCAATTGCTCGATCAGCTCTCGATTGAGCTGGTCTTTACGGCTCACCCCACGGAGGCGACACGGCGCAGCCTGATTACGCTCTCCCGCAAGCTGGCGGATCTGCTGGAGACGCACGATACCTATGAACAGATGACGCCTCGCCAGCAGCAGAGTTGCCAGCGTGACCTGGAGAATACGATCTCTCTGCTCTGGCGCACTGATGCGATCCGCCATGTACGCCTGCAACCGCTGGACGAAATCAAGATGGGCATCTACTACCTGGATGAGGTGCTCTATTCGGCGATCCCGGAACTGTACCACGAGTTGCGCCAGACATTGGGCGAGGCGCACGCGGAGACGACGTTCCAGATCCCTCCGTTTTTGCGCATGGGCTCATGGATCGGCGGCGACCAGGACGGCAATCCAAACGTATTGCCAACGACGATGCTGCAAGCGCTGAGCCTGCATCGCTCTCACGTCATCGAACATTATCGTTCTTCGATTGAGTCGCTGGCGCAAGAATATTCCCAATCCCTGTCCTATTGCTCGATCTCGGAGGAGTTGGCGAATTCGCTGGCCAGAGATGCGCAAGCTCTGGCTGATTATGACCGCGAGCTGGGTCCGCAGACCGCTCAGGAGCCATACCGGCGCAAGCTCTCATTTATGTGGAAACGCCTGGGCGCTTTGCTGAACGAGGAGGAGGGCAAAGAGCGGGATTATGCCTACCGCTCGCCCGCCGAGCTGCTGCGCGACCTGGAACTGGTGCGCGCCAGTCTGCTCCAGGATGGCGAGGAGGGTCTGGCCCGGGGTCGCCTGGCGGCGCTGATTCGCCAGGTTCAGGTCTTTGGCTTCCATTTCGCGGCCCTCGATGTGCGCCAGCACAGTGAACGCCACGCCAATGCACTGGCGGAACTGCTGCGTGTGACCGGACTGCAAAAGCGCGATTATCGCGACCTGGATGAGCAGGACCGCATTCACCTGCTGGAAACGCTGCTCAGCGATCCGCGCGTGCTGCCGCGCCAGAATCTCCAGCTCAGTCCTGAGACGACGCACGTTTTGCAAACCTTCGAGGCTATTCGCCAGGCGCGCGAGGAGTTCGGCGAGCAGGCCATCACCTGCTACATTATCAGCATGGCACATTCGATCAGCGATCTGCTGGAAGTGCTCTTTTTCTGCAAGGAAGCGGGCATTTCCGCGCTGCCGATTGTGCCGCTGTTCGAGACTATCGATGACCTGCGCTCCTGCACGCGTATTCTGGACCGGGCCTTTAAGCTGCCGGTGTACCGCGATCATGTGCGGGCCTGCCAGGACAAGCAGCAGGTAATGCTGGGCTATTCGGATAGCAGCAAGGATGGCGGTATTCTGACCTCCGGCTGGGAACTCTACCAGGCCCAGGGTCGCCTGGCGGAACTGGGCAAGCTGCATAAAATCGGCATTACGCTGTTCCACGGACGCGGCGGCGCTATTGGACGCGGCGGCGGCCCTATCTATGACGCGGTTCTGGGCCAGCCTGCGGGCAGCGTCAACGGGCATATCCGCATTACTGAACAGGGCGAGATGCTGTCCTTCAAGTACGGCCTGCGCTCAATCGCCCTGCGCAACCTGGAACTGGTGGTAGCGGGCGTGATCAAATCCAGTCTACCCCAGGAGACGCAGATCAGCGAGGAACAGCGCCAGCGCTGGACCGACATTATGACGACGCTCTCGACCAGCGCCTATGAGTATTACCGCCGCCTGATCTACGACGATCCCGATTTCCTGAGCTTCTTTGAACAGGCCACGCCGATTGGGGAACTGGGCTGGCTCAACCTGGGCTCGCGTCCGGCTCGCCGCTCCAAAGGACGCAGCCTGGAAGAATTACGCGCGATCCCCTGGGTCTTCTCCTGGATGCAAAGCCGCTACGTACTGCCAAGCTGGTATGGCGTGGGGCACGCGCTGGAAGAATTGCTGAACTCCCACCCCGAAAGTCTGGAGGAACTGCAACGCATGTACCAGCAGTGGCCTTTCATGCGCGCCTTTATCGACAACATGCAGATGACGCTCTCCAAAGCCGATATGCATATCGCCAGGCACTACGCCACCCTGGTGGACGACGAAGTGCTGCGCCGGCGCCTCTCGCGGGAAATCGACGCGGAGTACGCGCGCACTGAACGCCTGCTCCTGGCCATCACTGGCGGCCAGGCACTGCTGGATACTAACCATGTTCTCCAGCTCTCGATCAGGCGACGCAATCCCTATGTCGATCCCCTGAGCTACTTCCAGGTCTCCCTGCTCCGCCGCCTGCGCGCCCTCGGCGGTCCCCTGATGCTGGACGAACAGGCTCTGGGCAGCGCCAGTAAAGAGGAACAGGAGCGGATGCGCCTGACCTACGCGGTTCTGATGACCATCAACGGCATAGCCGCCGGCCTGCGCAATACCGGCTAATCCTTTTTACACATTGATCGAGCAGCGAAGCTGCTACTTGCACAACAGAACAATCGAAAGTGGACCGCTTCAGCGAGTCCACTTTATGTTTGCGGTAATTCAAGTAAAACAAGCAGCCGTTGCATTTCACGGCTCGCACCCACCCTGCCTCCTCTTGCCGCCCGGCTTGACCCTATCTGCTATGATCGGTGAATAGGTACCGGCCCATTTGAGCGCGGACTATGCTGAAAGCGGTACAGGGCTTTGGTATAGCCCTGCATTATAGAGTGTTAGATTACAGGCAAAGAGATGAGTATTCGTGAAACGATTGCGCGGCGGAGAAGCATCGGCAAAATGACCGACCGGCGACCTACGCGCCAGCATATTGAGCATATTCTGGAGGCGGGCACACACGCCCCCAATCATCATAACACCCAGCCCTGGCGCTTTTTTGTGCTGGCGGGCCAGGCACGCGCCGAACTCGGGGATATCATGGCGGAGTCGCTGCTGGCACGCTCTGGCGAGTTGAGCAGCGAGAAAGGCCTGGCGCTTCTCACCAAGGAACGCAACAAGCTCTTACGCGCCCCGGTGGTGATTGTCGCGGCGGCGGAACATCCCCAGCAAAATAACGTTATCGCAATAGAGAATGTCGAAGCGGTGGCGGCGGCGGTTGAGAATATGCTGCTGGTCGCTGAAGAACTGGAGCTGGCTGCGATGTGGCGCACAGGAGACGCGGCCTACGATCCCCGCGTGAAACAATGGCTGGGCCTGACTCCCCAGGACCACATCGTAGCCTTCATCTACCTGGGCTACCCCGCTATCCCCTGGCAGGAGCGGCGGCCTACCCCGCATGACAAAAAAACGGCCTGGCTCGGCTGGGACGAGGCAGAGTAGCCGCGTCTCGCCCATCACCAGAACCTCTGGCGCTGATAAAAACGTTACGGCCAGCCGGCGCAGGTGCTCATTCCATGGAACCTGTGCTGGCTGGCCGCTTTTGCTGATGTATACAGAGCAGGCGAGCTTAATATTTTATCAGCGCAAAGACATCATAATCATGTAAATGATCGCGCCCATGTAATCCCAGCAGTTCCACCAGGAAGGCAATGCCGGCGATATGGCCGCCCAGTTTTTCGACCAGTTCGATGGTGGCGGAAACGGTGCCACCGGTCGCCAGCAGATCGTCCACAATCAGGACGCGCTCGCCGGGTTTGATTGAATCGGTGTGCATCTCAACAATATTGGTACCATATTCCAGAGTGTACTCCACATTGACCGTCGCCGCCGGGAGCTTGCCGAATTTGCGCGCGGGCACGAAGCCGCAATTGAGCAAATAGGCCAGAGGCGCCCCGAAAATAAATCCGCGCGACTCTACCCCGACCACCGTTTGAATCCCCGCACCTGCGTAATGAGCCGCCAGTCGGTCAAGCGCCGCCCGGAAAGCCACCCCATCCTGTAACATGGGCGTGATATCTTTAAATAAAACGCCCTTCTGGGGAAAATCTGGAATATCGCGAATCCAGTCTTCCAGACGAATCTCAGTCATGTGTTCCTCCAAAAACTTTCTTTGCTCTCTATATTAGAGAGGGCGTCGCGCAGCGTATTCGCACATGCACATCTACACTATACACGTGCTGAAAGGACAAAAACAATTGTGAGCTATGCCGCGCACACTCCTCACCCGTTGATTGCCAATGAATGGTGTACCATGTGAGCCAGAAAAAATCAAGTAGAAGATAGGATATCCCGCCCCCGGCGAGTGCAGATGAGATATAATAAAGCGTGCTGCCACTGCGCTGGCTGCCACTGCGTTGGCTGCCACTGCGCTGGCTGCCACTGCGCTGAACGCCAGGCAAACAGAGGGAACGGCACCTCCGCCTTTCCAGACAGGCCGTGTGGCCGGGCATTGTTGTACATATCGTCATCACAGATGTGTCTCTATACGCTGTCGCTATTTAAAAGGAGCAACATTATCCATGGTTTTTTCTGTCTATCCCGCAACTGAAAGTCAGAAGCGCATTGTGGCTTTGGCCGGCGAACTGGCCGATACGTTCGCCAGGCGAGCCAGCGAGCACGATTGGGCGGGCAGCTTTCCCTATGAAAATTACCGTGATCTGCATGAGTCCGGCTATTTAAAGCTGACGGTCCCGCGTGAACTGGGCGGCGAGGGCGCGAATGTGCTGGAAGTGGCTCTGGCCCAGGCGCGTATGGCCCAGGGCTGCGCCTCGACTGCGCTGATTCTGACCATGCATCTGACCAATCTGGTACGTCTGGGAGCCGGAGCGCGGACGGAGAATGATCGTCAACTCTTTGAGCGGGTTTGCCGGGCGGTGGTTGAGCAAGGGGCGCTGATCAATAACGCGGCCAGCGAACCTGCGACGGGCAGCCCCAGCCGGGGAGGCCGTTTTACGACGACTGCGCGGCGCCAGGCTGACGGCTCGTGGATACTTAATGGACGCAAGACGTATACCACCGGGAGCGCGATTCTGCATTTCTTTCTTGTGACCTGCACCATTGAGGACGAAGCGCCCGCCGAGGCCAATCTACCGCCGCTGCCCGCTGAACGGGCCAGTCTGCTCGTGACGCGCGATACGCCGGGTGTGCGCGTTGAGGAGACCTGGAACTCGCTGGGTATGCGCCTGAGCGCCAGCCATGACCTGATTCTTGAGAATGTTCACCTGGAGGCGGGCGCCATGACCACGGCTCTGAGCACGGTGCCGGCGGAGATCCAGGGCGCCTGGGGTCTGCCTCTGGCGGCGGTCTACCTGGGCATCGGCCAGGGGGCGCGCAACGCGGCGGTGAACTTCGCTCGCCAGCGCCGTCCCAATTCGCTTAACCAGCCTATTTCGAGCGTTCCACATATTCAGGAGAAAGTGGCAAAGATGGACCTGGCGCTGTTGCAGGCCGAGGCGGTCCTGTTCGGACTGGCTGAGCAATGTCTGCGCGATCCCTCCGGCATCCCGGCAGGCCAGTTCGCCGCTGCCAAATACCTGGCCACCAACCACGCCGCCGAGGTGACTGATCTGGCTATGCGCCTGGTCGGCGGGGCCGCGCTCTCTCTCAACCTGCCCCTCCAGCGCTACTACCGCGATATCCGCGCGGGCTTCAATAATCCCCCGATGGACGATGTGACGCTCGCGCTGCTCAGCAAAGAGGCCTTTGGAGAAGCCTGATAGTTGGTCAAGGTTTAAACGCAAGGCCAGCCAGGCGGGAGTGCAGAGGGCGGCAGCTCTTTGCCGGGGAGCGGGGTGTCCCCCGCCTTTCCTCTCTTCCCTCGCCGCCGCAGGCGGCGCACGTTGCGGATGGAGTTTGACCGTCTCCTGGCGGTCGATAAATGCCAGATCCATCAGTTATAATGAAAAGGTAGCAGAGAGGCATACCGCTTTTGCAAGATCCCTAAGAGAGGTTCGATTTCATGGCTTTTTTTGATCTTCCTCTGGACGAATTACGGAAGTATACGCCGGAGCGCCGCGAACCGGCTGATTTTGATGCTTTCTGGCAGGAAACGCTCAACACGACTCGCCAGTTTCCCCTTGAGGCTCGCTTTGAACCGGTTGATTACCATCTGCGCACAGTGGAAACTTTCGATGTGACCTTTAACGGGTATGGCGGACAGCCGGTGAAGGGCTGGCTTCTGCTGCCGGCCCGGCGTAGCGAACCGCTGCCCTGCGTGGTGGAGTATATTGGCTATGGCGGCGGACGCGGCTTTCCAATCGACTGGCTGGCCTGGAGTAGCGCGGGCTTCGCTCATCTGATTATGGATACACGCGGCCAGGGGAGTAGCTGGCGACGGGGCGATACGCCCGACCCTGAACCAGATGGCTCTAATCCGCAGGCGCCGGGCTTTATGACCCGTGGCATTCTGCGCCCTCAGACCTATTACTATCGCCGCGTTTTCTCGGATGCTATCCGCGCTGTGGAGGCTGCCAGGGCACATAAGGCCATCGACGCGCAGCGCATCGCGGTCAGCGGAGGCAGCCAGGGCGGCGGCATCTCTCTGGCGGTAAGTGGCCTCGACCCAAGCGTTGAGGTGGCCATGCCCGATGTGCCTTTCCTCTGCCATTATCAGCGCGCGACCCAGATTACCGATGGCGCTCCCTATCAGGAGATTGTCAAATTTTGCCAGATTCACCGCGAATCTATCGAAACTGTCTTCGCGACCCTGGCCTATTTCGATGGTCTGAACTTCGCCACTCGCGCCCGCGCCCGCGCGCTCTTCTCGGTAGCGCTGATGGATGAGATCTGTCCGCCTTCAACGGTCTTCGCGGCGTATAACTATTACGCCGGGCCGAAAGAGATCAAGGTCTGGCCCTATAACCACCATGAGGGTGGAGACAGTTATCAAACCCTGGAAAAACTCAAATTCTTGACGGCGCTCTGGAATTAGTCACTCGTTTTCCCGGCGAGAGGCAGCAGAGCAGAGAAAGGTAAAGAGGAGATGGCAGCTTATTTCATTGTCGATGTCAATGTCGAAGATCCAGCGACTTATGCCGAGTACAGCAAACTTGTTGGCCCGACCCTGGAGACTTACGGTGGGAAATTTCTGGCGCGCGGCGGGACAACGGAAAGCATTGAAGGAGGCTGGGAGTCGCGGCGCCTTGTGATTCTGGAGTTCGAGAATACCGAGCAGTTTAAACGCTGGTATCACTCCCCTGAATACAGCGCCGCCAGAGAAATTCGCTTTAAAGCCGCTCACGCCCGCGCGCTTCTGGTGCAGGGCGTATAAACTCGAACGCTGAACAGCGGCGGGCAGAGAACGACGCTGTTCTCTGCCCGCCGCTTGCCTTCCTCATGTCAAAGGGCTTTTCCTCGGCGAGGTCAGGAGCAGGATTGCTCTTGCGCAGGCCAGAACTCGCTCGTTCCTGACCTTTCAATCCGCCTGGCTGG
>DASZXF010000765.1:0-3149 GCA_035546055.1 Ktedonobacteraceae bacterium | reverse complement strand
CGAAAGATCCTGGCCGTCTCCAGCCAGGCGTACCATGCTTCTGTCCCAACGGAGATGGACTGTTCTTGCTCATCCTGCCAGTACGTCAGCATCGCCTGCTGCGCCCCATTCCTCCGTACAACCGGTTGCTCCATGCCTGCTCCCTGTTCATGCTTCGCCTATGATCCCAACAGTTCCCTAACACACAAACACGCGACCTTGCTGATTTATTCATCTATCCCTGACCAAAGCAGGAGCGGTCCGCTAGCCACCCCATCTCGATCCGCTTGAGGATACTGAACTTACATAGTATACGTCGTGCCACGAGGATAGTTCTTGCCTGGGAGTGTTCCTCTGCTTGCAGCCCCGGAGCAGGATCAGGTGTGGCGGGCCTGGCAATGCCCCACGGTCAGGCTCTCTCGTGGTACAATGCGCTCGTAAAAGCCAGGCAACTCCAGCCATCGGCCAGCTTGATCACGAACGAGAGGAAGGAACAATTCTATGGATAAGCAGCCAGTCTCACCGGCTTATGGTCCTGAGCGACAAAATATGCTGTACCTGGCCGGCCTCCAGGGACAGCGCCCCGCATTGCCTGTGGCCCCGGAAGCGCTGGAACGCGCGGCCAATGAACGCATGAGCCCCGAAGCCAGCGGCTATCTGGATGGCATGGTCGAGACGATGCGGGCGAATCGGGCGGCTTTTCAGCGCTGGCATATCGTGCCCCGGATGCTGCGGAATGTGGCCCAACGCGACCTGAGCATTGAGCTGTTCGGCAAAACCTTGCCCCTGCCTTTTCTCCTCGCCCCGATTGGCGTTCAGTCGATTATCCATCCTGACGGAGAACTCGCGACCGCGCGAGCCGCCGCCGCTGTGGGCGTGCCGATGATCCAGAGCACCGCCGCGACCAGAAATCTGGAAGAGGTGGCCGCCGCGCTGGGTGAAACGCCGCGCTGGTTTCAGTTCTACTGGAGCAAAGACCCCGCTTTTAACGCCAGCTTGATCCAGCGTGCTGAACAGGCGGGATACGAGGCGCTGGTGGTCACGCTTGATACCACCCTGCTGGCCTGGCGACCCATGGATATCCAGAACGCCTATCTGCCTTTTCTGCTTGGTCAGGGATTGGGGAACTATCTGAGCGATCCCGCTTTCCGGGCCTCCCTGCCTGAGCCGCCAGAGGCCAATATCTTGCCCGCCGTCATGCGTTTTACGCAGATCTTTGCCAATCCCGCGCTGAGCTGGGATGACCTGGCCTGGTTGCGCGCCCGCACAAAACTGCCTATCCTGCTGAAGGGTATTCTGCATCCCGATGACGCGCGCCAGGCGCTCGACTGTGGCATGGATGGCGTCATCGTCTCCAACCACGGAGGCCGCCAGGTGGAGGGCGCTCGCGCCGCGCTCAATGCCCTGCCAGATGTCGTCGCCGCCCTCAAGGACCGCGCCCCTGTTCTCTTCGACAGTGGCATTCGCCGCGCCTCGGATGTCTTCAAAGCCCTGGCGCTGGGCGCCCGCGCGGTCCTGCTGGGACGCCCATACATCTGGGGACTGGCCCTGGGAGGCCAGCAGGGCGTTGAAGAGGTCTTGCGCAACTTCCTGGCGGATCTCGATCTGACCCTGGCCCTGAGCGGCTCATCCTCCTATCGAGAACTCAAGGCTTCCATGCTGGTGAAGGAGGAATAGCGCTCAGGGCCATGCCGGATTGAGGCAATAGCCTACATATTAACCGAGCAGGGGGTGCCATTCAGGGCAAACTCGACCGGGTTGGGATTGCTTCCACTCCAGTCGCCGTTAAAGCCGATAAAGATCGCTTCATTGGCGGGTATGCCTGTGAGATTGCCAACTGTGACCGTGTTGCCGTTCTGGTTGTACACGCCATTCCAGCCACCGGTGACAGTCTGTGTGCCGGGGAAGACAAAAAGCAGATTGCCGCCGCTGGCGATATCGCTGGAGGTGGTATTGGAGATCTCGAAGGTGTCAGTAAAGCCGCCGGTCCACTGACCTCCCGTTATCGTGATGGCGCAACCCGTCGTGCCGGGAATCCAGTACGGGCAGGTGGTCTGAGCCTGGCTGGTAAACAGGAGAGCGCCGCTGGCATCATAGACATTGCCTGCCCCTGTCCAGATGAGGGGCGAAGTGTTGTTCGTAAAGGACTGGCTCGCCGACAGGGTGGCCCCGGCAGGAGCGGTGAGAGAGGCCGTAAAGGAATAGCTGGTGGTCGTGCCGTTGCTGGACCAGCTTCCCTGGCCAGGGCTGGTATAATCGCTGGAATAGGTCGTCAGCCCGCCTCCCGAGGTCAGGAGAAACGATACTGATTCTGTGGTGCCTTGCAGCGGGCCATTGGTAAAATGGACGGAACAATTTACCCAGAGACTCTGCGATGTGGCTCTCGCCGTAGGAGCCGCGACAATGCTGCTCACGATAAGACTGCATGCCGCCAGCACAAGTGCTGCCAGCAGCCGTACCCCTTGCTTCATAAAAGTTCTTCCTTCCTCGTGAAGTGAGAGTATTCCTCACGATTTTTGTATCAATTTGCACTCTCACTTCACTGCTTTTCTTGTCTTGTTCAACCCTGAAGAGCAGAGACCGGGCGTTTGAAGTGGAAACAGTGTCATCATGTCAGGGATTGTGCCAGAACGCCTCATCTCATGCTCTCCCGCTCCTTACCGAGAAACGTGCTTCTCGTTTTTTATCCCTTATGGACTTTTAAATAGATAAAATATCCCACTGCAATCCCTTGCTGATTATAACGGTTGCATCTCAACAATATAACATCATAGGACTCAATATGCTATGGATATCTGGTATGAATGAAAAATCCAGTATATCAGCAGAGGAAGCTACGGCGCGGTCCGCGCGCTCAGCCTCCTGAGTCTGAACCCCTTTTACGCTCCCGGTTGGGACTCCAGAGCGGATAGGGGATGCCGGCCAGGCGGTTGATGGCAATGGCCTGGATGGTGAGCATGATTACCGCGATCAGCAGGAGGACCAGTTGCCAGGGCTGTGTCAGGATGCCGAGGGAGATGATCAGGGTGGTGGCGCCCGCTGGCGGGTGAGGCGCTCTGCACAGGACCATCAGGCCCGCTGTGAGGCCCAGCGAGATGGCCGCCGCCAGGACACGCGGCCAGGTCATGCCGACGGAGAGGGCCGGTCCCGCCGTGGTCAGGCCGGTGACA
>DASZXF010000764.1:0-4857 GCA_035546055.1 Ktedonobacteraceae bacterium | reverse complement strand
AATTTGACAGAAGGAGAAGAGTATGCGCTATTTGTTGTTAATCTATGCTGATGAGGCAGTATACGAGCAGCAGAGCCCGGAGGATCAGGCGCGCGAATACCAGGAATACAACGCCTTTGGCCAGGAGGCCCGGGAGCGCGGCTTCGCACCGGAAGGGGAAGCCTTGCAGCCGGTGACGACTGCGACGACGGTACGCGTGCGCGATGGCAAAATCCTGACCACCGATGGGCCTTTTGCCGAGACAAAAGAGCAGTTGGGCGGCTACTATATGCTAAAGTGTAAGGATCTTGACGAAGCGATTGAGATGGCCACGAAGATTCCAGCCGTCCGTTATGGGTCAATCGAGATTCGTCCGATCATGGAGTTTGGCGCATAAAGTTTGTCCGTTCGCGTCTGCCGCGCTATCTCCGCAGAGGTGGCGCGGCAGACGAGCCTGGTTGGGTCAGATATGCAAGAGATACAAGAGATAGTCGAGCGTGTTTTTCGCCAGGAGTCCGGTCGTGTGCTGGCGACATTGATAGGTAAGCTGGGCGATTTCGCCCTGGCCGAGGATGTGTTGCAGGATGCTCTGCTGGTGGCGCTGGTGCGCTGGCCGGAGGAGGGCGTGCCGCAGAATCCTGGCGCCTGGCTTTTCACTACCGCCTGGCACAGGGCCATCGATCTCCTGCGGCGTAACGTCACGCTGGCGCGCAAGCAGGAACTCTTGCAGGCGCTTTCTCAGCCGGGCTGGCTGGACGAAGACGAACTGTTGGAAGAGGTCTTCCCTGATGAACGCCTCAAATTGATTTTCACCTGCTGCCATCCCGCCCTGGGACTGGAGGCGCGTGTAGCTCTAACCCTGCACACTCTGGGCGGCCTCTCGACTGCTGAGATCGCCAGCGCCTTCCTGGTGCCCCTGCCGACGATGGCGCAACGCCTGGTGCGGGCGAAACGCAAGATCCGCGAAGCCGGCATTCCCTACCGGGTGCCGCCTGCCGAACTCCTGGCGGAGCGCGTAGAGGCCGTACTTTCAGTCCTGTACCTGATCTTTAACGAAGGCTACACCGCCACCTCTGGCGAAGATCTGCAACGCCTGGATCTCTGCGCCGAAGCCATTCGCCTGTGCCGCATGCTTGTTCATCTGATGGGCCGCGAGCCGGCGCTGGCGCGCAACCCCGAAGCGCCGGGACTGCTGGCCCTGTTCTTGCTGCATCATGCGCGGCGGCAGGCGCGGGTGGATGAGTCTGGCCACCTGGTTCTGCTGGCCGAACAGGACCGCTCGCTCTGGAAGCGCGATGAAATTGAGGAGGGCGTGGTCCTGCTTGAAACGGCGCTGCGTATGAAGCGCATCGGTCCCTTTCAGTTGCAGGCAGCCATCGCCGCCGTTCACAGTCAGGCCAGGAGCAGCGAAGATACCGATTGGCCGCAGATTATCGTCCTCTATCAACTCCTGCTGCGCATCAATCCTTCGCCGGTGATTGAACTCAACTGGGTCGTCGCCGTCTCGATGATCGAAGGACCGGAGCGCGGCCTGACCCTCCTGAGCGAGCGCGGTCTGGCAGATGCGCTCGCCGGTTATTATCTCTTCCACGCTACCCGCGCCGATTTTTTCCGTCGCACCGGCTGCCTCGTCGATGCCCAGACCTGCTATCGCCAGGCTCTTGAACTGTGTCAGAACGCAACAGAGCAGGCTTTCCTCAGACGCCGCCTGAGCGAAGTGAGCCAGCGTCTCCCCATCTGAGCTTCTTCCCCCCATCTGCAAGGCCGAATCGGTAAAATTAATGGTCCTAAAAGGCTATCCCTGGCTTTCCAACTCTGGCATACTGGGAAAGAATTGCTTTGTAGACCACTTCAAGAACAAAAATAGCGAGGTATCTGAGTGGAAATTCAGTTCACCAGCGATCAGGCGCTGGCCCTGGCGCCAGATTCCAGTTCCGTGGCTGCCGGGAAAAAACTCGGCGCGGCCAAACACTGGAAAAATCCTGGTCGCAACGCGGAAGCACTCTGGGGCGAGTGCCAGGGCAGCGCGCTCTATCAGGTTAAAGTCGAGCTGGCCTCTCTGGCCTCTCAATGTAGCTGCCCAAGTCGAAAACTTCCCTGTAAACATTGCCTGGGTCTGCTCCTGCTGGCCGCGACCAACCAGGCTGCCGTACCCGAGAGCGAAGCGCCGGAATGGGTGACGGACTGGCTGGCCAAACGTCAGGCCAGTAGCGCCCGCAAGCAGGAACGCGCCGCTAAAGCAGCGGACCAGCCGCCCTCAGCCAGTCAGCTCAAGACCGCCGAGAAGCGTCTGGCCGCCGTCAAAAAGGGTCTGGATGGCCTGGATCTGTGGTTAAACGATCTGGTGCGTCAGGGTCTGGCCAGCGTACAGACTCAGCCGGCCTCTTTCTGGGAGCACCAGGGCGCGCGTTTGCGCGATGCCCAGGCCGGCTCCCTCGATACACGTGTGCGCCGTCTGGCCGCCTTGCCCAATGCTTCGGCTGACTGGGCCGAGAGACTCCTGGGCGAACTGGGCAAGATCGCCCTGCTCACTCAGGCCTTTCGCCAGGAAGAACAACTGGAGCCGGGGATGCGCGAAGAGGTGCGCCAGTTGATCGGCTGGACCTTGAGTCAGGAAGAGGTCAACGCGCGTGGCGAGACCGTGCATGACGACTGGCTGGTGGTGGGTCAGGTCATTGAGGAGAACGAACGCGGCAAGACACAGCGTACCTGGCTCAACGGCCTCAGCAGCGGACGTACGGCCCTGATCCTGCAATTTTCCTACGCCGGTCAGCCTTTCGGCGAGCGTTTTGTCGTTGGCTCGTATCAAGCAGCCGATCTGGCCTTCTGGCCTGGCGCCTATCCTCAGCGGGCTCAGGTGCGCGCTCGCACTGGCGAAATCGCGCCTTTTCGCGGAGAATGGCCTGGCGTGGCTTCGGTAGATGAGTTTCTCAACGGAGTCGCCGCTGCGCTGGGACGCCAGCCCTGGCTGGAGTATTTCCCCGCGCAGTTGCACGAAGTCGCGCCGATCTGTCAGGACAACGGCGCTCACTGGTTTGTCCGCGATAGCGGCGGTCACGCGCTACCTCTGCTGGGGAACGACCACTGGCTGCTCCTGGCGCTCTCCGGCGGCCATCCCCTGCACGTCGTCGGTGAGTGGAACAACGGCGCATTGCGGCCTCTGGGTGCCCTGGCCGATGGCCAGTATACGCCGCTGGGGAGGGAGAATTGATGCATTCAATCGTGACAATTGCCATGGCCGGCACATCGCGCCAGGAGCAGGTGACATTCGCCAGCGGTACGCCGGTTGATGAACTGGCGGCGGCTCTGCCTTCATCGGAGGAGGTTGAGCGCTCCTTTCTCTTGAGCGCCGGCGCCCTGGCCATTTATCGTCAGGCGGGCGAACAGGCGCAAACAGTTGAAGCGCAGGAGCCAGCTCAGCAGGAAACCCTGCGCGAATGCTCGCCGGAGGCCGCTCTGCTCATCTCCCGCCTGTGCAACAATGAACATGCTCCCCTCCTGGTGGAGGCGCTGGAGCGCATACGTCAGCAAGGGCTGCGTCTGCCTTTTCGGTTGCTGCCCCAGGTGCTTAACCTGACCGGTAAAGAGGTCAAGGCGGCTCTGGCTCCGGTGCTGGGCGAGCGCGCACGCTGGCTGAGCCACCTGAACAACTCATGGAAATGGGTCAACAACTACCTTGTGACACAGGAGGATAGTCTGCCGGCTGACGCCGAGCGCATCTGGCAGGAGGGTACGCCCGGGCAGCGCCTTGAGATTCTGCGCCGCCAGCGCTCCGTCGATCCCGCCCTGGCGCGGACCTGGCTGGAGGATGCCTGGAAGCAGGAAAAGGCCGAAATGCGCGGTGAGATGGTCGCGGCGCTCTCAATTGGCCTGAGTGCCGATGACGAGCCTTTTCTGGAAAAAGCGCTCGACGACCGCGCCGCCAGCGTGCAGACCGCCGTGGCCGATCTGCTGGCGCTTTTACCAACCTCGGCTTTGAGCGAACGCCAGCGCCAGCGTGCTCAGGAACTTCTGCGTATGGTGGATGGACAGCTTGAGATTCATGTGCCTGCGAAACTGGAGCGAGCGTGGCAGCGCGATGGTATCAATGATCGGCATCCCTCGCACATTTCCAAACGCTCCTGGTTCATGCTGCAATTGCTCGGCCAGGTCGATCCAACCTTCTGGGAAAGCTACCTGGGCGCGCCGCCTGCCGAATTGCTCAAACGCTTTGCCATCAATGAGGAATGGAAAGTGCAGGTCATCGAAGGCTGGACCAGGGCGGCCCTGAAATTTCACACGCCCAACTGGCTGGAACCTCTCTGGTCCTGGTGGCAAACCTCCTATCAAGAAATTGAGCCAAAACATACATTACTGGAAAATGACTACCAGGACCAGCTTTTAGGGAAGATGGCTGCTCCCCTGGCCGAACGGCTCATCCTGAAAACCATCCCCAGCGATAGCGGCGAGCTTCTCGCCGATTGTCAGAGCTTTTTATCCGCCTTGCCTCGGCCCTGGAGCGTTGAATTTGCGCGTTTCTATCTCCGCTCTATGCGCGGACGTTGCGCAGCGGAACGCCTCCAGCAGGCAGACTTTAATCCCTATAAAGATCTTTTTTTTCAAGAAATGCCGTCCTACGCGTATGCTTTGCCCGCAGCCTGTTTTGCCGAGGCCTTGCAAGAGATGGATGTACCGCAAGGAACAAGCTGGCAACTCCAGTATGTTCGTGGGCAAGTGCGCTCTTTCACTGACATTGTGCGTGTACGCCAGCAAATAAATGAGGAGATATAAATACATGACGACCACTGACAACAATCACCACGAGACCAGCACCAGCGAAATCAACGCCGTTCTGCGCCAGCACGCCGAGCAGCAATACGCCGAAGAACTGGACGAACT
>DASZXF010000763.1:0-7152 GCA_035546055.1 Ktedonobacteraceae bacterium | reverse complement strand
CCGCGCCGCTACCTTCACTGTAGGACACAATGCGAACGGATTTGATATCACTTCTCCGCTTTCGTTCCGGTTCTGCCTGTCCTTGTTTCCTGACTGCTCTGGAGCACTGGCAGAACTCCATCGGGCACATCCGACGAGCAGGGTAGCATCCCCTTTGCCCACCGCTCTGCTGCCCATGCGTGCTACGCCCGTAGCATTGGTTGCTACGGGCGTTCCTGCCCTCCCTCTCCGCCTGTTCTCCATTCCCGTAGCACCATCTCCTGGTCAGAGGGTCATCTGCTTTCCCTTTTCTCCTGCGCTGCAAAGAGGACTACGTGCTGCATGTGCTCGGTCGCGGGCAAGAGCTGATGCCAGATCGCGTCCAGCGCTCCACGCCGGGCGAGCACCAGGGCAGTGGTGGCGAACACACGCAGCGCGGGTACGTGGGCCAGTAACGCCTGTGCCGCCTTGGCAAAGCGAAACTGTTGCGTCGCGTCCTGGAAGACACACACCAGCACGGGCGGTACGGCGGACGCGTTGGCCCATTCGCGGGAGGTCAGAAACGCGGCATAGGTGGCGCATTTGCTCTCCAGATCCTGTCTGCCCATTGTGCCCTGATCCCACTCCAACCAGAACCGGCGCGTCTGTCCCCCGATGAAGACGCCGGCGAAGGCATCGGGTTTGAAGCGATAGACCTGCTCGCGCCAGACAAAGCGCCGTTCACATAGCGCCCCGGTTTCCCACCAGCGCACCTGTGCTCCTGGTACCCCCGCCAGATCGCGCGCCAGGCCGGCGAAAAAGCCATAGACCCCCGCCGTATGTTTGATCTGGTGCAGCAGCCCTTTCACGCTCCGCTGGAGCACAGGCTCGCCAGCCACGACGGGTTGATGCAGCAGACGAGAGAGATGACAGCCCGCCTGCCGCGCCAGCAGTCGCAACCCCTGTTCGCTCAGATGCCAGCGCCAGCCACTCGCTGTCTCGATCTGCTGGAGCACGCCCACCTGCTGCACGGTTCGTATCAGCGCCTGCACCGCTTTGCGCCCCATGGGCAGATGCGCGTTGAGATCCTCGGTCGAGAGCAGGGGGTGGGCAAAACACAGGTGGATGATGTCCCAATGCCGGGAAGAGAGCACCAGCGGCAAGAGCCGCTCATCCGTCGCCAGGGCTTTGCTGGTCAGCCCATAGGAGCGTTTCTTCTGCAACCCCGTCGGCAAGGGCCAGCGGCGTCGGCCTCGCAGGCCGTGTCGAAGCGGTTCCGGGGCGCGCTCGTCAAACGGGGGCTCACGCTCCGGTTGGAGCAGTTCCTGGAGGTGACACAGCGCCGCCGTGCCCAGTCGCCGCCACGTCCAGCGCCAGCTTGTCTCCGGCGTTTGTGGCAGGCTGGTCACCGCGCCAGCCAGCAAGGGAGCGTGGAGCCGATGAGCGACCTGGGTTGCGGCCAGGTGCCACCATTCCGCCTGTCGGGGTGAGGTGGCCAGCATGAGCACCAGAGGCATGGCACCCTCGTCCCGGAGCACTCTCTCGCGCCAGCGGGTCAGGCGCTCGCAGCGCTGGCGCAGCAGCCGCACATCGTCGAGCGGTTGGTGCAGCAGTACGAAGCCAAACCAGTCATCCTGCGCGTCGGCCTCGGTGGTGGCGGCAAAACGGACGCGCACGGACAGCGCTCCTTCGACACGCAGTACCCCGTGCTCCTTGCCATCCCCAAAACGTTCGGCCACGTCCCGCCGCCAGTTCCACTGAATCAGCGAGGCGTGCCGTCCGCGCCGGGTGAGCGCATCACTGGCTCCCCGCACCAGTCCGTTGACCAGTTCTTGCACTGTCAGCAGCAGGGGCAGACGTGGCAGGAGCTGCAAGAGCGCTTCGCGGGCCTGGGTGAGCGGTATGCCTGGCGTGCCCGCCCAGAACGCGCAGGCCGCCTGCCCTGCCGGACTCAGATGGTAGAGCGCCTGCCGGCGGGTGCCCAGGCGCAGGTGCTCGATTAACTGGCGCTTCTCCAGTTCGGCCAGCCGGCGATAGAGCGCAGTACGCCTGGTCCAGGGCGCCATGGCCACCGCCAGATCCTCGCCGCGCTGGAAGGGATAGCGCTCCAGCCAGCGCACCAGGCGCACGCTGACGGCATCCAGGGTGGTGGGATCAGGCCGTGCCATCATCGCTGGCCTCCTCGTCCTCATAGAGCGCATGCTGCACGGTCGAAGGGGTGCCCTGGCCCCCATGTCTGCGTATGCGCTGGCGCCGGGTCGTCGTGGCCAGCACTTCTTCCACCCGTTCCTCGCCCGTGCCTGTCCAGGTGACATCTGTGCCCTGCTTGCCTTTGCGTTTCGTTTGCAGCGGTTTGAGCGTGCGTTGGCGGGCCTCGCATTCCCGCAAGACCTGATCCACCAGGCCCACCGGATGGCCGTAGCGGGTGCGGCAGCGCCCGATGATCTCCGCGCGCCGGGTGGCCTGAGCCTCCACCGCCGGATGCACCCGCAGCGAAAACACCGGCAAACGCGTGCCGGCGAGGCCCAGGCGAGCATAGCAGGTATAGTTGGGAAGCTGCGCCAGGTCCTCTGGCTCAACGCCCGGCAGGCGCAACAGGCGGGCATCCTCGTCCGCCATGGCAAAGGCAACGATGTGTTCCACGTTGGCCAGCACCGTGGCGCGCAGGGTCTTTTCAAAACGATCCAGGTAGGCCAGCGATTGGGTGGCCAGGGCAAAAGCCCCGCCATATTTGCGCAGTTCGGCCAGCATGGTCTGGTAGTTAATGCCGCCGAGCACCTGGAACTCATCGATCAAGACCAGCACGTGATGCCGCTGGTCTTCCGGCAAACGCGCCTGTTCGGCCAGCGCCGTTTGAAAAAAGCCGACGAGCAGCGAACCGAACAGGGCCGCCAGGTCCGCGCCGACTTCGCCCGCCGCGCAGGATAGCAGCACGATCTTTTCCTGGGCGATGAGATGGGCGATATCCAGCGAGGAGCGAGGCTGACCTAACACGCGGCGGCTGATGCGCGAACTGGCAAACTTGGCCATCTTGGTCACCAGCGAACTGGTAAACTCGGCCTGCTGGCGGCCATCCAGGCGCTCGAAGTAGTGATCCCACCAGTTTTTGACATGCTGATCGGCGACCTGCTCCAAAATGGCATGGCGAAAGACCTCGTTGCGAAACAGGGGCACCAGGTCCAGCAGGGTAAACTGCTGATCCGGTCCCTGAAAGGGATCGCGCCCAATGAGGGTCAGGTTGGCCTCAGCCAGAGTTTTGCACCCGTATTCAAGAAAACTCTCGGTTCGGGGACCGTAGCTGGTGGGCCAGAGGGACTCCACAATCCCGATGAAATTATCGACCATTTTATCCCGGTCCTGCCCCATCGCCATATCCAACGGATTGAAGCCCACGGGAAAGTCCCGGTCGGCCAGCCGCACAAACACCACCTCATCGGCCAGTTCGGCAGGCAGGGCGCCGGCCACATGATCGGCCAGATCCCCATGGGGATCAACCAGCAGCGCGCCGCCCGTCAAGGCGCCCTGCACGCGCGCCCGGGCCAATGCCTGGATGAGATGTTCAAAGAGGGTCGATTTGCCTTTGCCGGTGGAGGCGGCGACCAGCATATTCTGCCGTAAGCACGAGGTGGGCAAGACGACAGGCCGGGTGTGTCCGGCATGGGTAGAGACGCCCAGGGGATAGCCGGCGGACGTGGTGAGCACCGTCGGCACCGGCAGGCTTTTCATGCGGGAAGCCTCGACAAAGGGCAGATCGTCCAGATCCTGTTCCTGGGGCAAATGCCAGAGCGCGGCCAGGTCCGCCACGCTGAGCAGATGCTGCGAGCGGCGCACATCGGCGCTCCAGCCCACGCGCCGCAACCCGCGCCGGGCCGGGCGCGTCAGCAGCGTGCGCACCCGGCGCGCGGGTTCCCGGCGGGGCACGAAAAAGCCTCCGCTGGCCAGGGCGTACTGCCGGTACGGGGCGGCCAGCGCACGCAGCATGTCTCGACGCTGACGACGAGGATCAGGCCAACGAGGTGCGCGAGCCTCATGTCGTTGGCGAACCGTTGCCAGCGGAGCACGCAGGACGGTATCCCGGCGCTGAAGATGCTGGCGCAGGGTCAGCCGTGGCCGGGAGCGAGGCGACGGAGAGAAGACGTAGAGTCGGAGTCGGGCACGATAGGCCGGGCGCGCCGTTTTCTCTGCCGCCAGGCGCGGATCGTACAACGGGTGAGTAAAGCGCGCCACCAGCCAGGCCAGCAGCACAATGCCCACGCTGAACAGGACCAGCAGCAGGACACCACCAATGAGAAGCTGCTGCTGGTGCTCCGTGCTCAGCGCGGGCATCTGCCCCGCAAGCACCTGCCCGAACGCCTGCCGCAGCCAGAGGGGCAGGCGATCTCCCCACTCGTAGAAGCCCACCAGCAGGGCGACGATGGGCAGCAGGATGAGGATTTCCCGCAGGCTATGGCTGTGCGTCCGCTGGCGCATCGCGGCTTGCTGGTGCTCTTTCTCCAGAGGATGCTCCAGGGCATAGCGGCGCAGGCGCGCGGACCAGGCGGGAACGGCTGGCACCAGGGCCAGCTGCGCCACGGCCCGCCACCCGGAGGGCAAGATCCCAAAGGCGGCCAGCACCCCCAGCAGCGGGTCAGTTCCTTCCGTCAGCAGCTCGCGTGGCTTCCAGGAGCGCAGCGGCAGAAAGGCTGCCGCGCCAGGACGGAGTTCGACGGCGGAACACGCCTCTCCCGCTCCACAGACGAGGGGATCGGCTGCGGCGGGCGCGATGGTGGCCTGGGGATAGCGCGCCTGGATCTGCTGCTCCAGGGAGCGCACCGCCAGCGTGCTCTCCGCGCGCAGGAGAAACTGGCGCGTGGTCGGGGTCGCGGCGATCTCCAGGGCAATGGGCGAGCGCTCATCCAGCGCCAGCGCCTGCATCGCGGTTTCCAGGGCAGGCAGATCGCGGGCACTGCTGACCCGCGAAGGGGTCACCTGGAGCACCGGGGGAACAGTATTCATCATGAGACCTCCTGAGAAATCTGTGGCGCCGACGCCGCCCGTTCCTCTCGATAGCGGGCCGCCAGTTCGACCGGATTGGTCGTGATCAGGCGATGTTCTGCCTGGCTGGCCTGGATGGAAAGCAGCACGCGCCGATCACCGGCGAAGAGCAAGGCTTCCTGTTTGCCAAAGGCGAGCAAACGTTGTTGTTCGCCACTGGTCAGCCCGAAGCGCCGGGCCACTGCCTGGATGCTGGTCGCGTCCTGTTTTTTCAACACTTTGATGGCGGCATTGGCGGCCACCACACTCCCCGCAGGGTCCGCGCAGAAGAGTTCCGGGTTCTGCGTCATGGTCACCAGGCGCAGATAGCGCTTGCGCGCCCGCATGGACAGGGTTTCCAAAAACCGCCCGCCTTCGGGATGTTTGAGAATAGAGGCCGCTTCGTCGATGTAGAGCGCTCGCTTGAGGTGACTTTGCTGCACGGCCTGCGTCCAGATCGCGTCGGCGATGAGGAAAATGCCGAGCGGATGCAGATCGCCGCGCATATCTCTCGTGTCCCAGACCAGCAGATGCGCATCAAGCGAGACCGAGGTGTGCTCAGCGAACAGGCTGGAGAGACTCCCTTGCACATAGCGGGAGAGGCGCACACCCAGCCCGGTTTCGTCATTCCCACAGATGCCGCTTTCCAGCACCGCCGCCAGGTCACGCAAGAGCGGAGGGCGGTGGAAGTGGGTGCGCGGATCGCTGGAAATGCCCACGCGCCGATACGTCTCGATGAGCGCGCGATCCAGCAGCGATTTCTCCCAGGTGGTCAGCACGCTGCCATGATCAGCCAGCATCACATCCAGCAAGCTCAAAAGATCCACGATTTTTTCGGTCAGGCGATCCATTTTGCCCACTTCCTCCAGGTAGCGCTCAAAGCTGGCACCGGGAGGCAACAGGTCGAACGGATTGAGATGATGCGGGCTGCCCGCTGCGATCTTGATCACCGTGCCTCCCAGGGCGTGCGTCAGACGCTCCCGCTCGCCATCAGGATCAATCACCCAGATTCGCTCCCCGGCCAGGCCACCCATCACCAGGGAGCGCTCCATCCAGAGGTTGCCAGTGTAGCTCTTGCCCGATCCGGTCACACCTCCCACAAAGGCGTGGGGATTGTCCAGTTCGTTGCTCCAGGGGTCCAGCAGCACCGGCTCTCCCGTGCCCGTTAGACCGAGGAAGACGCCGCCCGGCATCGTCAGGGCGTTGGACATGAACGGGAAGGTCGACGCCAGGCTGGTCGCATCAAGCGTCATGGTGCGAGCCAGTTCATCGCGGGCTTCGGGTAAACAGGAGCGAAACGCCTGGGCCTGCTCAAAGTGGGTCACATGAACCACCGGATCGAGAAACACCGTCTGAAGCAGAGCCAGCAGACGTTCGGTTTTCTCCTCCAGTTCCGCCTTGCCGGGAGCACGGACCACCAGCAGAAACGAGACCTCAAACAGACGCTCGTTGCCTGCCGCCAACGCCGTCATCATGCGGGTGACATCGCGTTGAGCCGCGCTCATCTCCACATCATCCAGGCGCCCACGGTCCCGATTGAAGGCATTGAGCGAGGCATAGCCCACGCGTCGGCGTCGCAGTTGACGCATCATGGCCGCGTGCTGTTGCGGGTGGATATGCAGGACGAGATCGAGTACCTCATCCAGCATCAACAGCGGAGCCAGCCAGCCGTCGGAGACTTCATGGGGAAACGCCGTGACCGCCAGGCAGCGCACCCACTCGTCGCCGACCTGGAGCGCCGAGGGTTCTTCCAGGAGATGGCCCGGCGCCAGCACGTCCGTCAGGCGCAGCATATCAGATGGAGGCAGCATGGTGGGCGCCGGCGTGACGCGGCGTGTTCTGCCACGCCGGCGCGGCTGTTCCTCCGGGGGCGTTGCCGGCTCGTGATGGTCTCCCAGAAGCAGTTCAGGCGCCACCAGCGCCGTCTGACGCTCCGCCGGGTGCCGGGGAAAGCGGCCCACACTGGCCAGATGGGTCGAGCCCAGGGGATGCAGCCGCGCCCGTTCAGGCGTCAGGCACGAGTGGTAGACGCGGGCCAGTTCTTCGCCTCCCAGGCGCCGGGAATGCAGGCCCAGGCTGGCCAGCTGGTTCTGGAGCGTTTCCACGCGAATGCTCAGGTCTTGCAGCGCCCGCGCCAGCAGGGCTTCGCGGCGAGCGTGTCTGCGCGTTCGCCGCAGGCTC